>CAYSTR010000558.1:0-2335 GCA_964433745.1 uncultured Oscillospiraceae bacterium
TTCCCTTGCAGTTACTCTGCGGTCGGTGCCTGTTGCACGGCGCAGCTTGTCCCATGAGTAGTATTCGTTTGGCTTATCCATGATGTTCTCATCGATGTATTTAATCACCGCTTGGTAATTGCCTTGCTCATACTGCTCTTTGGCAACAGGGTCTTCTTTGACGGTTTCTTCAAACTTGTCAAAGTACATACGGTCTATCTTCATACCTCGGCTGCCAATTTGCGTTTCAGTCAGCGACTTTAACGGGTCTGGAGCAAAGTTTTCATACCCATCAGCTTCAACCTGCGGTGTACTTAAATCTGCGGTTTTACTTTGTGGCTTAGGCAGTTTCAGCTCAACATCATAATCAAATTTTTCCTCAAAATACTCATAGTTACCGAAAAAGTCAAAGAGGTAGAAGTTATCTTTCGCTACTTTTTGAATGTTGTCAACCCCATTTTCACGCTCTTTGAAGATGAAGTCGTTCATTCTTGTTCCTCTGCCCTTAATCTGTATAAAGTCAGTGGGCGAAAAGATAGGGCGAAGTAAACCGATGTTGAGCAAATCCTCACAATCGTAACCAGTAGTCATCATACCGACTGTAACACAAATACGGGTTTTAGAGGACTTATAACCCTCTAAGAAACTACTGTGCCCACTTAGGTTATTGTTTTGAAAATTGGTTGTATAGCTTTGTGCGTTCATAACATCAGAAGTTATCTGCATAGCAAAATCAGACTGATATTTGTCCGGAAACATTAAAGTGGCATACACATTGAGTAGTTGCGTAATTTTAGCCGCATGACGTCTACTCACGCAGAAAACAATACCTTTTCCGATTTCACCGGAAATAGGGTCACGCTTGGCGTTATCCATAAAGGTTTTCACAAATAATTTATTGGTTTCTTCGGAAAAGAATTTCTTTTCAAAATCTCTTGCAAAATAGGTTTCCTCTGCATCCTCATCCTGCTCATCGCCTGGATTCAACACGGCATAGCCTTCTTCGGCAAGCAGTTTTGTAGTTATATCTGTTCTCGCATCGTAAACTTTTGGATTCACCAAAAAGGGTCCTTCAGGGTCATTTACGCCATCAAGCAACGAATAACGATAAGTAGGGTCGCCACTTTCACAGCCAAATGTGCGGTAACTGTCAAGAAGTTGGCGTTTTTCCCATGCTCTTGGGTCAGTAGCTTTTAGCTTCGACACATCAATATTTTTTATGTAGTCTTTTGGTGTTGCGGTAAGCCCTAATTTATAACTTAAAAAATACTCAAACACAGCCCTGCTGTTGCCGTTAATTGAGCGATGGCTCTCGTCTGCAATAATTAAAGAAAAATCGGTAGGTTTAAAATACCGCTTATATTTATTGTTAAACATCAGCGTTTGAACCGTCGAAACAACAATCTCCGCTTTACGCCAATCGTCAGTATTTTCTTTGAAGATAACAGTGTGATAATCGGGCGAAAGATAATTTACAAAGTTCTTTTTCGCTTGGTTTTCAAGTTCAATTCTGTCTACCAAAAACAGCACCCTATTAGCGTTTCCGCTACGCAAAAACAGTCTGATAACAGCGGCGGAAGTTAAGGTTTTTCCTGTTCCGGTTGCCATTTCAAAAAGAAAACGCTCCTTGCCAGCTTTAACGGATTGTTGCAACGCTTGTAAAGCTTTTACTTGGTAGCCACGCAAAAACCTCAAACCACGCTCAAATATAAACTGCTTGCGTGTATCGGGATTTTTATACTCCGGTGCATCCATATAACGAGGGTCTTTTACAACAGCAATATACTCTCTTGTGATTTCTTCATTATAAAGTTTAGCAGGCTCAGCGTTCATTGCTTTGCTCGTTTTTAGGCTTTCACAACTCGGAAACGAAGTAATAATCTGTGGGTCACCCTTATAAATGTTCCAAAAATAATGTTGGTTGCCGTTTGATAGAATTACATATCTCACAAAAAGTGATTTTGCATACTCTCTTGCTTGTTCCTTGCCAACAAGGGGTTCTTTATCTTCGGATTTGGCTTCAAGCACAACAAAAGGTTTTCCTTTTTCATCGAGCAGAAGGAAATCAATAAATCCATTTTTAGTTTTATCAAAGTTTTCACCTAAAGCATCTACCTGTGATTTGGTTATCTTTACATTAGGCTCAACTTGTATATTGGCATAACCATTTTCGTCATCGAAAAATCGCCATCTGGCTTCTTCGAGTAGCTTATTTATTTTAAGGCGAGCTTTTGCCTCTTTTGCCATGACTTCACCTCATTTCTAAAAACTGTTTAGATAGTTCAAACCAAAGTTTATTCGTCATCATCTTTTGGCTCAAAGAAATATTCTATCTCACGCCCTGCATCACCGCTCG
>CAYSTR010000559.1:0-2328 GCA_964433745.1 uncultured Oscillospiraceae bacterium
GATTGGAGAAAGCAGGGGAAATGTTCGAAGAAGCGGAAGTTCTTTTTAAAAGCGGCCATTATAAGGGTAGTAATAATAGATCTTATTACGCTATTCTTCATGCTATGAGAGCAGTATTAGCTTTGGAAGGATTTGATTCTAAGAAGCATTCAGGAGTGATTGCAGAATTTCAGCGTACATTTGTTAAGACAAATGTTTTTGAGCGTGAATACTCAAAAATTATAATGTCAGCCAGTGAAATTAGAAATGCTTCAGATTATGATGATTATTATATAGCTTCAAAAGACGAGGCTAACAATCAATTACTGAATGCGAAGAAATTATATGATAAAGTTTGTGAATATTTAAGAGAAAGATTAGATATGAACAAATAGCATTTTTAGTAGCCGTCAGATGTGGATAGTAGCACACATGCAACACACAATGACCTCTTATGCCTATAGAAACCAGCCCTCACAGTTTCGATTGAGGAGGCCATGAGCAAGTAAGGAAGTCATTGGTTTGGCTTAAAATAAGGTTTTATGAGGACTGTACTGACTATTCATGGTTGGTACAGTCTTTTGTATATAAAAATAGTAGTTGATATAATTGGAATATGTTATACTACGGATAAGAATAATAATAAGTGGAAAAGTAAGTTTAGGTATGCCCGCTTTAGTTAGGAGGTTGTAGAAATGTCAGATATTGAAGTGATTAGAGAATTATACAATCGATGTAAGGATATGGATATCGAAGATACTATAGAATTGGAACTTGGAGCTGTTGATGAAGATGAACGAGATTTTATATCTGTTATCAGTGATTTTATTTTGCAGCAGAAACAGCGAAAGGCAATTGAGCAAAAGAGGTTTTAGATGAAGAAATATATTTTGTATGCTGGCGTAAATGGTGCAGGAAAATCTACTTTATACCAAACTACGAAGTGTAAAGAGCAAATGTTGAGAATTAATACAGATGAAATATTAAGAGAGTTTGGTGATTGGAGAAATATAAGTGATGTAATGGCTGCCGGAAAAATTGCCGTGAAAAGACTGAAACAATATTTTGTGGACGGAGTTACATTTAATCAGGAGACAACTCTTTGCGGAAAATCCACTATAAATGCAATTTTAAAAGCGAAAGAACAGGGCTATATTATTGAATTACATTATATAGGTGTTGATTCAGTTGATATAGCAAAGCAAAGAATTAAGGATAGAGTAGAGGCGGGCGGGCATGGAATTCCTGAAAAAGATGTAGAACGCAGGTATGAAGAGAGTTTTAAAAACTTAGCTACTATAATACCACACTGTGATTTAGTGGCATTGTATGACAATACAAATCAGTTTAGAAGATTTGCAATAATAAAACAAGGAAAGGCAGTTGTAATGTCAAGAAATGTTCCCCAATGGTATAAGATGAGATTTATTAATAAAACACTGTAAGTAGCTGTCAGAACCGGATAGTAGCATACATACAACTCACAATCGACCTATTAAACCTTATATATCCAGCCTCCACAGTTTCGATTGAGGAGGTCTTGAGCAAGTAAGAAAGTCGTTGGTTTGACTTAAAATAAGGTTTTATGAGGACTGTACTAACTTTTCATGGTTGGTACAGTTTTTTTTGTATATTCTGTATTTACAATGTCAATACTATGTATTATAATAAGTGTATGGAGGTGAATGTAATGGAAAAAACATTCTTACAAGTTCGTACTGATAAATCTGATAAGGAAAAAGCTAGTGTCATACTAGAAAGCTTGGGTACAAATTTATCATCTGTAGTAAATATGTTACTAAAGCAAATTATTATGACTAGAAGTATTCCCTTTGAAGTAAAGATGTCGCCAATTTATTCAGCAACTGAAATAGTGGAAGAGATAAAGGCTTCTATGGCTATGGAAAATATGCCGCTTACAGAAGACGATATTCAACTAATAAACACTTATCAAGGGGCAACTGGTACTGATAAAGAGAACATAAGGAATCGACTGATTGCTGAATATACGGAGGAATAGATGAGTGATAGAATTTATTGCTACACAGAATCAGATGTTTTGATTAATAAGTTGAATATCCGTGATTTGGATAGACTAAGCGAAGCTGAACGAAAAATAACTCAGCTCCGGCTTAATGATCTGATTAGTTCGCCAATACATGGTGATTTTAATTTGAAACATTTACAGGGAATCCATAAGTATCTCTTTCAGGACATTTATTCGTGGGCTGGAAGGATAAGAACGGTAGATATTGCTAAATCCAACATGTTCTGTAAGGTTCAGTTTATTGAAAATCAAGCGGATGAAATATTTCGGGAGCTAAAATCTGATAATTATTTAGCTGACTT
>CAYSTR010000560.1:0-2324 GCA_964433745.1 uncultured Oscillospiraceae bacterium
CCTCGTTATCGGTGCAATTATTTTAGCGGCGGCGGCGGCTTTCCTTATAGGACGTATGCTCGGTGAGATTAAACACCGCGAAAAGTGGAAGGACTATATCGATTGCGGGCTTGCTTGATTGTCTACTCGTGTGTCTTTATCTTTGAGCAGAGTGCCGCCATTAAAAGACCAAAGAAGATAGCGGCAGTCACTCCGGCAGCGGAGGCGGAGAGTCCGCCTGTAAGAGCACCTAAAAGTCCCTGTGAAGCTACCTTATCCGCTACACCCTTTGCCAGAAGATGACCAAAGCCTGTAAGCGGCACAGTAGCACCCGCTCCGGCAAACTCCACCAGTGGACCATATAACCCTACTGCGGACAATATCACTCCGGCTACGACATACGACGTGAGTATGCGCGCCGGGGTGAGTTTTGTTGTGTCTATAAGAATCTGTCCGACACCGCATATTGCACCGCCTACAAGAAATGCATAGAGATAGTTCATATATTTTAGCTCCTATTATTGACTTGTTATTTCGGTTAAATGGCATATACCGGGTATACTCTCGCCCTGTTGTACGATAGTGGGAGACATAAGAGCACCCGTACCAGCAAAAAGTATACGCTTGTATTCCCCCGAAGCAAGTTTGGGCAGAAAATAGGCGCACAGCACCGATGCCGAACATCCGCAGCCGCTTCCTCCCGCATGAACATCCTGCTTATCTATATCAAATATCATTATACCGCAGTCCTTATGCTGTTTTGCAATATTAATGTTATACTTCATTAATAATTCCAGCATAAGCTCACTGCCTATAAGCCCTAAATCTCCTGTGACTATTGCATCAAAGCTATCGGGGGATTCACCTGTATCGGTTAGATAATCCTTTATAGTCTCAGCGGCGGCGGGAGCCATGGCTTGTCCCATGTTGCACGCATCCTTGACACCCAAATCGACTATACGCCCGATTGTCACCGCAGATATATGCGGGGAACGGCGTGCATTCGAGACAACAACACTGCCCGAACCTGTGACCGTCCATTGTGCTGTCGGGGTGCGCTGACCGCCGTATTCAAGCGGCAGACGAAACTGTCTCTCGGCAGAGCAAAAATGTGAAGAGGTAGCGGCAATACATCGTCCGGCAAGCCCTGCGTCTACCATGAGACCTGCCAATCCTATGGATAGAGCCATGGTCGAGCACGCACCAAACAGCCCGATGAATGGGATGTTTATCTCACGGTTTGCATATGACGAAGTCACACACTGGTTTAATAGGTCACCTGCTAGGATATAGTCAATCTGCTCCGATGAGAGCTGACCTTTTTCCAATGTTTTTGTTATACATTCCTTGAGCATCTGGCTCTCGGCCTTTTCCCATGAATCCTTTTTAAATGTTGTGTCGTCGGTTGTTATATCAAAAAGTCTGCCCAGAGGACCCTCGCGCTCTTTTTTTCCGGCTACGGACGAGAATGATTCTATCGAGGGTTTTTCATCGAGAATTAATGTGTATCTGCCCTGTCGTTTTGCCAAGATTTAACCCCCCATCAGAAATAGAATTATACCATATATGACCGAAGCGGAAACACCATAAACTATGACGGGCCCCGCTACAAGAAAAAGCTTTGCTCCCAGTCCCAGAATATACCCCTCATGCTTAAACTCAATAGCAGGGGAGACCACCGCGTTGGCAAAACCGGTTATGGGGACAAGTGTTCCTGCTCCCCCAACCTTTGCTATCTTTCGGTATAATCTAAGCCCTGTCAGAATAATGGACAGTGCAATTAATGTTACCGATGTGAGCGCACCGACTGTCTCCTTGCTAATACCCATTCCGGAGTAGAGGGAGGACAATGCTTCACCTAACACGCATATGAGACCGCCTATGAGATATGCCATGAGGACGTTTCTCACTATTCGGGATTTAGGCTGACGTGCTTTTCCCATCTCTTCATATTGTCCGGGTGTTATATCCATGTCATCACCACCATAAAAAATATGCTATTATATTTTCCTCTTTAAATAATAAATATTCAAAATTATCCAATAATAACTAGTATCAACGTGTTAATATACTAGAACATAAAAAAGGAGACTAATAAATGAAAAGAATAATGGTTTGCATTATGGCGCTTACTATGGCTGCAGCTATGTTTGCCGGGTGTAACGGTAAAACCGATGCCAAGCTTAAAGACGGCGCTACACTAAGGTCTGTGGTGGACTCGGTCAATGAAGCAGTACCTGTAGGCATGGGTATGGAGATAGGTGATTTAGAGCTTACTGACGTATTTTATGTGAACAAGGATGATATCGAGGAGTATTACGGATTTTTCTCTATGGTCAATGTCC
>CAYSTR010000561.1:0-2313 GCA_964433745.1 uncultured Oscillospiraceae bacterium
CGCATTAATATAGGAAACATGCGGGTCACGCGGCTAAAGCACGGTGTGGCGGCTATGTATGTGGAGCTAGACAGTGATATACCGTCCTCCGCTATGGAGCTAATCAGCGTTATTCCCGGTATGCGGCAAGCCCTACTTGTAAAATAAGTAATAAAAGGATGTTTGTATGACAGCAAAAGAAGCACTGGCGGCGTGTGCGGACGAGGGCATTTCTCTTAGCGAATACGCTCTGCGCAGCGAATGTGAGGCGACAGGCTCGGACAGGGAAGCGGTACTTGCTCGTCTTAATGCCGTAATCTCGATAATGGAGGATTCGTGCAGCAAGGGGCTTATTGCTCCGCTTATCTCCGCAAGCGGACTGACGGGCGGGCAGTCCTTTCTTTATAAGGAGTATGTGGAAAGCGGCAGTTCTCTTATGTCGGATGTCATGTCGGGGGCAATAATGCGTTCGTTTTCGGCGGCGGAGGTCAATGCCTCCATGGGGAAGATTGTGGCATGTCCCACAGCCGGTTCGTGCGGAATTGTGCCGGGCGTGCTTCTGTCGGTATATGAGCATAAGGGTAAAAATAACGAACGGCTTGTGGACGCGCTTCTTGCGTCTGGGCTTGTGGGGCAGATTATCGGCGACAAGGCGACCTTAGCGGGTGCGCAGGGCGGCTGTCAGGCGGAGTGCGGCAGTGCGGCGGGTATGGCGGCGGCAGGTGCGGTGGTTCTCATGGGCGGTAGTCCCGAACAGGCGTTTCATGCCGCGTCCATTGCGATAAAGAACCTTTTGGGTCTTGTGTGCGACCCGGTAGCGGGACTAGTCGAGATTCCCTGTATTAAGCGAAATGCCGTGGGAGCGGCGATTGCCCTGTCCAGCGCCGATCTTGCGCTGTCGGGCGTAACCAGCTACATTCCGTTTGACGATGTGGTTTCTGCGCTGTCGGCGGTGGGAGATTCCCTGCCCTCCGAGCTGCGGGAGACGGCAATGGGCGGTCTAGCCGCGACGCAAGCGGGCAGAGAGCTTGGCAAGCGGATATATGAAGCGACAAAGGAGCAGGACGATGAGTAAGTACTATATTACAACACCGATATACTATCCGTCGGACAAGCTGCACATAGGCAACAGCTACACGACGGTTCTGACCGATACCCTGGCACGCTACAAGCGTATGCAGGGCTACGATGTCATGTTTTTAACCGGTATAGACGAGCACGGACAGAAGATAGAGGACAAAGCAAAAGCCGTCGGGGTAGAGCCTAAAGCATATGTCGATCATATTTGTGAGGGGATAAAGGCGCTGTGGGAGCTTATGAATATAAGCTATGATCGCTTTATCCGCACGACAGACGACTATCATGAGCAGGCGGTTGCTAAGATATTTAAACGGCTTTATGACAAGGGCGAGATATATAAGGGCGAGTACAAGGGGCTTTACTGCACGCCCTGTGAATCGTTCTGGACTAACTCGCAGCTGGTGGACGGAAAGTGCCCCGACTGTGGACGCGTGGTGGAGGAGGCTAAAGAGGAGGCATACTTCTTTCGTCTATCCGCATACGGCGATAGGCTGATGAATCTCTACCGTGAGCATCCAGAATTTCTAGAGCCGGTGTCTCGTCAGAACGAGATGATAAATAACTTTATTAAGCCGGGACTTGAGGATTTATGCGTCTCCCGCACTTCGTTCAAGTGGGGTGTGCCGGTGGATTTTGATCCGCGCCACGTGGTGTATGTCTGGGTGGATGCACTCTCGAACTACATTACGGCATTAGGATACGAGAACGACAGATATGACGATATGAGCTACTGGCCTGCCGATCTGCACCTTATGGCAAAGGAGATTGTGCGGTTTCATGCCATAATCTGGCCTGCACTTCTCATGGCTTTAGAGCTTCCCCTGCCGAAAAAGGTGTTTGCGCACGGCTGGCTCTACTTTGACGGCGAGAAGATGAGCAAGTCCAAGGGCAATGTCATCGACCCGGTCATTCTGTGCGGACGGTACGGCGTGGATGCGGTTCGTTACTTCCTGCTTCGCGACATTCCCATCGGTATGGACGGTAACTTTACAAATACCGCACTGATAAACCGAATAAACTCCGATTTGGCAAACGATCTGGGAAACCTCACCTCCCGGTCTGTGGGGATGATTGAGAAGTATTTCGGAGGTACTCTCCCCTCAGAGCGCGAGCATGACCCATTAGACGATGAGATAAGGGCAATGGCACAGTCTCTAAAGGCAAAGGTAGAGTCTAGCCTAGACAAGCTGCAATTCTCGGTGGCGCTTACAGAGATATGGAATCTTATTTCACGCACCAATAAGTATATCGATG
>CAYSTR010000562.1:0-2310 GCA_964433745.1 uncultured Oscillospiraceae bacterium
ATCCTTTCCTTTCACAAGTCAGTTCGATTTCTTCAAAATTCGGTTTATATGTTCGAATCACTGAATATTTGCTACCTTCAAACCGCACAATCATTTGCCCCTCGTATTCATACGCATGCACAATGAATTTAATTGTGGGCTGCAGATCCGATTGTGCAGCTTCATAGAATTCTGTCTGCGAGATATCTTTAATGGCACATAAAATAGTAACTTCCAAAAACATAGGAATTTGGTTGCCGTCATCATCTTTTACATACTCTGCCGCACCGATTAAGGTAAGTTCATTATCATATGTCATTTCCGGTTACCCCCGATTTCACTCCGTGAATCATCAGGTTTCGCAACCTGAAATATAGATGCTCAGGCATTCCTTTTTCTTCACGGTTTTTATATCGCCACACAGAGAAATCCACAACAAACATCAGATGATAGGGATTATCACCTGCAAGTGATAATCCCTTTTCCTCTTTTAGTTCGGTCACTATGCCATTTAGTATGGCTTTCAACAAAACGTCACGCACGTTGGTAGAAATTCCTAATTGCGCTTTGATAAGCGGTAATGCTTTTTCTTCCATGCTGTACCTCCGTTACGCTTTTGTCACCGTGACCGTGTAGGTCTTGCTTTCTGTGCCGTTTGTTACCATGACAGTTACAACGTTTTCACCTGAAACCCACGTTGCGGCTGTATCGTTCTCAATTTCCACGCTACCAACTTTGATAGATACGGTTGCTTTTGGATCTACAAGTGTAGCCGTGATTTTATTGCTTGCGTTTGTTGTATCGGCTGTATACTCTGTCACCCCGCTATCAAAAGCGGGAGACAGAACAAGCGCCCCTATCGTCAGCCCCGATAAGGACGCTTCTAGGGGTTTACCGTATTCGCAACATCAGGCGCAAATGTAATTGAGGTTGTCGGTGCTTTGTTATCGATGTTGATAACAACAAACGCTTCTCCACGAATCGGCGCGCCGTCATACCGCGCTGTTCCTTTAAAAATAGTTTGATCTTCAATAAAGCGCGCATGTTCTGACTGGCTCATAGAGGCACCTGCGCGTTCTGCAAGCAGATAAAGCGAACCATATCCGCCTACGATATCGCCGTCTGGAATAAAGTCAAGCTCAATGATCTCTCCATTTTCTATAGGCATAGCGTTATTTGCTCCGGCTACAAGCGCACCCGCAGCATTGAAAGTGATCGTTTTGGCGAGCAACTTTGCATGCGTCTGCGTATTCATAGCCCACCATTTCCCGCCTGTTGTATAGTTTGCTTTTGCTTTTCCAAGTGCAAGAAGCAGTTCCGCAAAAAACTCTTCCGGCGTTTTTCCCGCAGGGTCAATCTTAATAAGATTGCTGATATGCAGGTCTGTCCATGCAGGTGCATTTTTTTCCCAATCGGCCGGCTCCGTGTCCTGCGCCAATCTTGCAACGATACCACGCAACATCTTTTTACCAGTGCCATATAAGATTGCCTTATCCACAGCAAGACCAATAGACTGCGCCAAAACCTCAATGATCTCACTTGCAAGGTTTAGATCGCTGTCCTCTAAAATGGAATTAGGGATCGGAATAAACCCGGCTACCTTGTAACCGTCAACCTCTATCTGCGCAAATCCAAAAGCAAGCTCATTAATAATGCCGGTTGCCTCTGTCCAAATTGCCTCTGGGATCTCTCCCATAATGTTTTGCCTTGCTTTGCCCGGAACAGGTTTCAAACGCACCTTTGTAATAAGTTTGCTGTATTTGTGAAGATTGTCACGAATCAGATCAAGCACAACCTCAGGAATAGTCAATTCCGCTCCTGTTACTGCTCGTTCCTGTCCTTTGAACGCCCTGACGCGCTGCAAAAACTCCGTTACATCTTCACGTGCCATCAGCGCAGCGCGTTCCGCACTTCTCATAGATCCCAAAATGCCGATTCTCTTCATTCTTGTCTCTCCTTCTGCCTCTGTGGGCTTTTTCTCTGTTGGTTCTTTCGGATCTGTTCCCGGTTCTTTCTCTTCCAGTGCGGATATTTCTTTTTCAATATCTGCAATATCGGATTCCAGGTTGCCAATCCGTTTCTCATGATCTTTTACATCATTTTCAAGTTTGGTCACGGCTTCATCTGCCGCCGCTATTTCTTCATCAGTTCCGGCTTGATTTACGGCCGTTTCCAAATCTGCTTCCCGCTTTTTAAGAGCCGCGCGGCTTTCTTTGGCCGCTTTAAGTGCTTCTCTTGTCTTCTCTAACTTTTTTTCAAGCATCAATCTTTTCAACATTTTTTAATCGCTCCTTTAAATTATTTTTGCGTAATTCGCGCTGTTTTTCTTTG
>CAYSTR010000563.1:0-2307 GCA_964433745.1 uncultured Oscillospiraceae bacterium
AAGCCCCTTATGTTTTATCGTTTTATATTTTACCCCTTAAAAAAGGACGAGCTAGGGTAAACTCGTCCTTCATGCTTACCCCGCATTCCTAACACACCCATAAATCTTCTCAACATCATCCTCGCCAAGAATAACCCCGCCAACCGACACCTTGCCACTCTTTTGCATTGCATACTTAGCCATGGCATAGAGCTTATCAAGGTCAATATTATTATCCTCATCCATAAAACCAAGCTGCTTTACCATTGGGTTATTAACGGCCAGTGCGAAAAGCTTCTCGGCGTTGTTTGCGACAACAAAGCTGATTCCATAATACATAAACCGTTGTAAGCCCACTGCTTTTGAAGCGATTTCTTTTTCGATATAGTCTACAATGCCTAATTGCATTTGATTTAACGAAACGTTCATAGTTATCACCTTCCTAAAAAAATAAGGCGGTAAAAACCGCCTGTAGAAATTATTCGCCGCTTGCCGGTTGCGCCGGAGGGCAAATGCTAGACAACGGCATAACAAGCTTGCCCGGAACGAACGTGCCGTTTACATAGCTGTAAAGGTTCTTGTCGCCGCATTCCCTGCGTTCTGCTTCAAGAGCCAAGCCACCTCTAAATTCCTGTGTTAAAATGATATGTTCTTTGTCATTGGCAACCGCCATTGTTTTAATATCACCTTTTAACTGTAAGATTTCTTGCCCTTGCTGAATGACAATACCGTATAGCTCTTTGAAGTTGGAATTTGCTTTGTCATTCAAGCCAGAAGCATAAGTTACGCTATCTTCAAATGCTTTAGTCGCCGCTTGACGAGTAAAGTTTTCAGACCTCAAAAAAGCGTTTTCCGTTTGACTTTGATTGTATTTTTCAGCCCAATCAAAAGTTTCCTGTGTAATGTACTTTGTGTTGCGATCGCCAAAAAGGCCACTAAGTAACCCATTCCCATTGTTTCCATTAAGTACGCCAAGACCCGTACCGATAATGCCTGTTGTTAGCGCGGCATTAGCTTTCCCATTGCTTGCAAATTCTGCCATAAAAAAGCCTCCTTAAAATATATTTTAAGCTTTCGCTTAATTTAATTATAGGAGGGTTTTGTTGTTATTGCGGTACTCAAAAGGTACTAAATGCCCTTAAAACGGTACTCAAAAAGTACCCAACAGCCTTTGGAGTAGTACTCTTTTTTTATTTTTAACCGATTGCAATTCCAGATTGTACATACTCGCCAACTCTTTGTTACCTTTTTTATGAATAAAGGCATCAACGCAGAATTCCGCGCTGGATTCTGAAACGCCATTAACCCTACAGCGCTCCCTTAACTGTTCCTCTGTGCATGTTTTCAAATCAAAGGCCGCGTATGAGCTTTTGAACTTTTTTAAGGCGTTAAATTCGTCTTCTTTGAGCGCGGCCTGATAAAGCAGCCATACAAAGCATGATGCAAGAGAAACACAGCTTAACAGGCTAACCGTCAAAGGAAGGGTTAGTTTTGTTAACGCGTAAAATCCGATGAATGTAATTAGTGAGCAAACGGAAAGTTTCTTGCTGTGCCACGACTTCCCTAGCGCCTTTCTGCCGATAAAAAACGTTGCAAGCATAATAAATATCTCAATCGCAGTGTTATTGATAAAGCCAATCAAGAGCACTACGAACAGCTGAAAAAGGTAGTAGCTTAACGCCAAGAGCTTAAAAATAAATTTGCCCTTGGCGTTTAGACTTGCTATTTGTTGCCGCATAGTCTCTGCGTCAGCGTCAATATCGGCTGAAACGCTGTCTTTTTTGAAACGAATAGGAACGAACCCCACCAATCCATAAATCATCACCTCCATGTAATATAAAATTAAAAATAGGTATTGGTCAGTGGAATACAAAAAAAGCGTTAATGAGTTAATACCAAAATAACCAATACCGTGTTTTTGCAGCTTAATAAAGCCTGTTATTTGTTTAAGCAGCCCCAAAACGGCCATAAACACAATCATACCTATAACCATTGATTTAAAAGGAACATACCTCTTATACACATTTATTGCTATCAAATAAGCGCATGGCGCAAGCAACGTGACAACAAAGTCATACCCTGCGCCGGGCTTAAACACAGCGCATAAAATGGCGTGTATAGGAATATACCCAATGGCTACAATTGCAGCCGCCCACGGCCTTATCCTTAAAGCTATGCCGAACACAAAAAACAAGCTCAGCACAAACATCCCGAACTTGCATAAAAATTCAACATTCTCAGAAAAGCGCATCTGAGTGGCTATTCTCAAATCAATTGCACCTGAATATGTGGCCATAAAAGCCGACATAAGCACAATAGAAAAGCACA
>CAYSTR010000564.1:0-2306 GCA_964433745.1 uncultured Oscillospiraceae bacterium
ATGAAAGAAATAAACGACCCTACTGTAGATTTTCAAATAACCAACCACAATTATTTTCTCGCCGATGCACTCCATCGTGTAGGTAGCAAGCGTCCGCTTCTGCCGCATTACCAGCTTGTAATAATTGATGAGGCACACAAATTTCTACAGGCGGCGCGGTCTATGTACGGCCTGGAGCTGGCTTCCGATGAGTTGCCGGGGCTGGCACAGGAGATTCATACCATCACGTTGGGCAAATCTAACGGCGGTGTCAACATCCACAGACTTGCCAAAAAGCTGGAGGAGCAGAGCCGAAAGCTGTTTGGCAAGCTCAACGGCAACATCCCGCAAAATGAAGAGGATGACGATGCCGAACGATTTCCCGCAGTCATGGACGGCGATGTGGGGCATTATCTCAAAAACCTTGCCGGTATATTGGGCGATCTTACCTTTGCCGTCGCTGATAGTCACGTACAAACGCTATACCGTGACCGTCGGGCGAAAGCGATTTGGCGGCTTACACAGATAACCGAGCGCATTTCGGCACTTCGCAAGCAAAGCGAACTTATACATTGGCTGGAAAAGCGCGTGGAAGGAGAAACCGAGACCGATGCGCTCTGCGCCATCCCAAAAAACTTAAACGAGTGGCTGTACGGTGATTTATGGTGCAAGGGGATTCCTGTTGTCCTCACATCAGGGACTCTGTCTGCTTCAGGGGACTTCACCCGCGCAAAGGAAACGCTGGGGCTTGGCAAGCTGCCGCCATATAAGCTATTCGACACCTCTATGCCATCGCCGTTTGACTATAAGAATAACACCCTTTTATATATCAGTGAAGCCACGCCTTTTCCTTATAACAAAGATAAGCGGTATATAACCGCCGTTGCGGATGAAATTGAACGGCTTGTTACCGCTTCACACGGTCATGCTGCTGTGCTATTCACATCCTACAACGCAATGGGGCAGGTTTACGCTATATTGAAGAGCCGCAATCTACCATTTCCGCTGTTCCGACTGGAGCGCGGCGGCGTACACGCAATAGAGCGGTTCAAGCAAAGCGGCAACGGCATACTGTTGGCCTCCGGTTCGCTGTGGGAGGGTATCGACATCCCCGGAGATGCGCTGTCCTTGCTCATCATCGTCAAGCTGCCGTTCGCCGTGCCTGATCCAATCGGAGACTATGAACGGTCATTATGTAGCAGTATGGAAGTCTACAAGGCTCAGTGTGTTGTGCCTGATATGCTCGTCAAGCTCAAACAGGGCTTCGGGCGGCTCATTCGTTCCGAAACCGACACCGGCGTTGTGACTATACTGGACAGCCGGGCAAATGAGCGCGGCGCATACCGAAGCCGTGTGCTGGACGCTCTGCCAGAGTGTACGGTCACATCAGATGTAGCGGCGGTAGCAAGTTTTATGCATAACAAAAAGCGACCCAAATACTTCAAGGAGGAAAGCCATGAATAGGACACTTGAGCAAATGCGGAAAACGGACGTAAAAACCGTCGATCCCGACACACTGATTGATATGCAAGCCGTGACAATCAACACATCTCTGCCACGTGAGGAACGCTTGCTTAATTATCTCGACCAGATTATCAACCCCTACTGCTTCAAGCACGGCAAGACCGTTATAAAGATTGGCTTCGCCGATACTGCACTCACAATGGAGGATTGTCTTGAACGATATTTACTGTCGCTGTAACCCAGCACAAGCAACAATAAACGCCGGAATATTACCCGAAAGATTTACGCGTGAAAACCAGACAAGGCCTTGTAAATCCCGCCGTACAGAGTTAACATACAAGCGGGATTAATACGGTGGCCTCTGTGTTTTCAAGCTTTCGCAGGCTTAATAAACACAGGAGGCATTTTCATGGAAACAATTAAGCAAGCAACAAAGGCAGAAGAGGGCTGGCGTGCCGCCCTTTATTTGAGGCTCTCAAAAGAGGACGGAGACCGCGAGGAGTCCGATAGTATTACAAACCAGCGTGGGCTTCTTCGCTCGCATATTGAGAGACATCTGCCCGATGTGACCGTCGTCACCGAAAAGGTGGACGATGGTTTTTCGGGCGCAAACTTTCAGAGACCCCGCTTCATTGAGATGATGGAGGAAATTCGGGCAGGCCGCATCAACTGCGTTATCGTCAAAGATTTATCCCGCTTTGGGCGTGATTTTGGCGAGTCCGGCAAGTACATCGAGCAGATATTCCCCTTTCTCGGCGTGCGGTTTATCGCGATCAATGACAATGTGGATATCATCGCCCAAAAAGGCAGAAATGACGGCATTGTAGTTCCGTTTTTGAACCTAATAAACGACGCCTATTGCC
>CAYSTR010000565.1:0-2289 GCA_964433745.1 uncultured Oscillospiraceae bacterium
AGGAGAAGCCAGAACAAAAGCCGTCACCGCATAGCCATGATGATGGACATATGGACGAATTTACCCCGATTGATTTTTCGAAAGATTCCGACCTACCATTCTAGCGCATTATTAAATAAACATAAAGGAGTGAAACCAATGCAAGCACAAATACATACAGGCGCGTTTAACCGCATTTTAGGAGCAACAAAGGCTTTTACGAGTTCTAATGACAATAGACCAATAATGCGATATATACGGTTAGAATTTTCCAAGGAAACACAGTCCGTTACTGCTATTGCCCTTGACGGTTATAGAATGTCGGTAGAACATTCTGTTTGCGTGTCGGTTGATGAAGATTTTACTGCATATATTAAGCCTATAAAATTACCCAATTTACGAACTGCAACCATTGAGGTTAAGGACGGCGAATTATTTATCCGTTGTGATGGTGCTATTTATGGATTTAAACAGCCGGATGGAGATTTTCCTATTGATTGGAAAAACGCGCTTGAAACCATAGAGAATGATACCGTTCAGTTTAAGATTGGATTTAACGGCGAACTTCTCTTGTCGGCATTGCAGGCCGCTAAAGCATCATCTGGTGGCATGCTTAGCAAGCCGGTTGCATTAGAATTTCGTGGTGCAGAAAAGCCTATAACGTTACGCACAGGCACTAACGATATAAAGGTAGTTTTACCAGTAAGAATGAGAGATTAGGAGGAATCCCCATGTACGAGCTAAAAGGTAACATCAAGGACATAACCCGCAATATGGATAATTCCTATAACATTACCTTTACCGTGCATGGGGATTATATCTTTCATCTTCTGGACGAATTCAAGGATAAGCTTCTTTCCATTGTTGTTAAGCTTTTCAGGAACAAGCGCAGTTTGGACGCTAATGCCGCCCTGTGGCTATTATTGGGCGAGATGGCGGCAAGGCTCAACACATCTAAAGACGAATTATACCTAGAAGTGCTTGACCGCTACGGAGTGTTTACATTTATTGCTGTCAAACCAGCGGTTGTGGAGCGTGTTAAAAGGGAATGGCGAACAGTTCGGGAATTAGGCGAGGTTACCGTTAACGGACAGACCGGCATACAGCTTCAATGTTTCTTTGGTTCATCTACATATGACAGCAGGGAATTTTCCGTCCTGTTGAATGGTGTGATTGAGGAAGCAAAGGAAATGGGAATATATCTTATTTCAGACAGTGACAGAGATTTAATGTTAAGGGAGTGGAGAAAGTGAGAATATTGCGGGTATTCCCCGGCAAGCGCAATCAGTACACACCTGATGATAGTTTGGTGTATTGTGCAAATTACAATCTGAACATTCCTGCTTTAGGCGTACTTCCCGAATATGACCAAATACATATATCCTGTCAATTCACATGGGATAAGGCGTTTTGTGAAGAACTTGCATATCAGTTTGATGTTTTTGGAAAACCTGTAAAATTGGGCGGTGTTGCTTATGGTAGTCCTGCTACAGATTTTCAGCAAGGCATGTACTTAAAAAGCAACATCATATTTACAAGTCGTGGGTGTAATAACAATTGTCCATGGTGTGTTGTTCCAAAGGTTGAGGGCAAACTCAAAGAAATTCCTATATGTCTAGGCAACGTGATACAGGACAATAATTTCTTGCAATGTTCCCGGCAACACAAGAATAAAGTATTTGACATGCTTCGCACACAAAAAGGAATCTGTTTTAAGGGTGGTCTTGAACCCAAAATGATAGACAACCATTTTATCAATGCTATTACCAGCTTGAGCATATCCGAACTATGGCTTGCTTGCGACACTGATGTTAAGATACCGTCATTTAAAAAGGTTTGTGAGAAGCTAACAAAGGCAGGATTTAACCGCGAAAAAATTAAATGCTATGCCCTTATCGGTGACAACATGGATAAAAACGAAGCCAGACTAAGGGAGATATATCATGCTGGAGCAATGCCATTCGCACAATTATACAGGGATTTCAGTGAAACCAAAACCCAATACAATAAGGATTGGAATGCATTTGCCCGAATGTGGCAACGTCCGGCGGCAACAAGGGCGCACATGGAAAAAGGAACTAGCTACAAAGATTTTAGCACGTGAGGTATTTTATGAAATCCAACCGCACAAAAGCGACCGACATTTCCCCAAAGGTTAAGGCTATAGTATGGGAAAGAGACAATCACCGCTGTATCAATTGTGGTCACATATACGCTAAGCCAAACGCACATTACATAAGGCGGTCACAGGGCGGTCTAGGCATTCCGGAAAACATTATTACCCTCTGTACAGCGTTTGGAAACGATTGT
>CAYSTR010000566.1:0-2273 GCA_964433745.1 uncultured Oscillospiraceae bacterium
GCCACTCTCTGGTTGAGCACAGCCTCGGTGTAGTTCCTGTTTGAACCTAAAGCACCTGTATCACCCACACCGTGCCCGGGATCAATGACAATACGTGAACCCGCTAATCCGCCAGTGGGATTGACAAAGCTAAACACCAAAAGTCCGTTTTCATAGTAAGATCTAAAGCCCAGAATACCGGACTTTAAAGAGAGGTTTAGCGTCTGACTTGACCAGTTAGCAGAGGAGAAATAGGGATTCATGCTAAGAGGGAGGTTTTGCGGTACTGTAGTGGTATAGTGGAAGGTAATTGCCATGTTTGAGCTGTTTAGATTAATGCTGTATGGTACAGGGGCGGACATGTTGAGCTTTATTTTTGTAAAGCTACCGTCATTCTCGACGGTCAGTCCGCTTATGACGTTTCCGTTTAGCTCTTTTTCCTCGACAAATTGAATGTTATTGGCATTTATGCGCATTCCGCTCTCGAGGTTATAGTAGTTCTCGGTCACCGTCTTCCCCGCAGAATCCTTGTAGGTATAGGTTAACACATCGCTTACGGCATAATCATAGGTACCTTTTGCCAAAGGATAATAATTTTCATTTGAATAGTTATTCAGCTCGTTAGTCGGATAGGTTTTTGCATTGTCCGCTGTAACGAGTATCTGCCGTCCCGAACCGGGACGCGGCAGTGCATTTACCTTGACAGAAGCTCCGGTGAGACTTTCAGTCGCACCGCCATAAGACGCGGATACCGATATAGTTCCAAGGCTTTGTGCACTGGCTCCTGCTGTCGGAGCGGTGTAGAGACCCGAGTACTGCACATAGCTCGAACCCAAATCAATATTATTATCTGTCGTATTATCCGGCGTAAGCGAAACCCTTGTGCCGTTTACTATAGCGGTGACGGTTGATCCGGTATACGCGTTTGCTGTGATGAGAATTTCGCTCCCGCCTGCCACGTTAAGAGAGCCCAGAGGAGAAACCTCGGTGAGAATCTTTACGTTTCGTGTTATCTTATACTCTAAGGTCTTGTTCTTATGTACGACTGTAAAGGTATTGACACCCGCTTTAAGGTCATATGTGGCGTTGAAGTAACCGTTACTATCGGTGGTCACGTCTGTACCGTTTATCGTGACCTTTTCAGCCGGATCGGACGCACCTAGGAATGTGACCTTTGGCTCGGAGGTTGTGTAGGTTGCCTTTGCAGGTTGTGTGACCGACAGCTCTTTTAGGATAATCTCCTCAATCTTCTGAGGCTCCTGCTTTTGGACAGTCTTCTCTACACTGCCGTTGTTCCAGTATTCGGTAATGTATTCGGTTGTCTTTTTAGGATTTTCAATGAGCTTTGCCAGTGATACGAACATCGAGCCTTTGACACTGGTATAGCGTTTAGCCAGCTCCATCTGCCGGATAATCTGCTCCGGCTTCTCCCATTCACCCTTTCCCTTTAGCACCCTATCATTGGCATGAGTAACATACATGGGGATATTAGCCGATTCTGCAATTCGAGACCACCATGCTACGACCTTTTCAAACGGAATCTGTTCATCATCAATAGCACCAAACGCCTTAACCGTCACAAAGTCAAACAATCCCTTTTCTATATACCCCTTTGTGTCCGCGTTTCCGTCTTTAAGCACTTGAAACTCTGCACTGGTGTCAGAACCAAACGAAACCTCGTCATTATTAGCCCACACCGCATCGGTGATAAGACCTACTTGAACATCGGGAGCGATTGACCGGATTGTACCCGCCGCCGCAGTAATGGCGGCACGAGTTGATTCAAGCATATAATTTTTAAATCCGATACCGGGGCTTTGCTTCATATAGGTCGCAAGGCTTCTATCGTTCTTTTCATTATAATAACCGCTGAGAATAACTGCATCCACCGGAGCGGAGCTTATAAGCTCAAGTGCATGTTGTGATGCATCGCTGATGATCTCCTGTGTTATGACATTGGCTGTTCTAATGAGCCCATCCTCAGCTTTAACACCCAAAACATCGAGCGTGGCGTATACATACATATCATGCTGTCTTGCCACCTCTGTTATGTAGGAAAGAATATCAAAATCAGTGTGTAAAGGCGGTAGGTCGGCAGAGGTAAAAAGTGCAAGCCCCTTATAAACAGTGTCCACAATAAGCGTATTCATTGTCAGCTTTTTTGCCGCTAAAACGGCTTTTGTAATCTCTTCCTTGACAGCCTTTTCGGATGTATCCTTACCGGCGGCAAAGTCCACTCCCGCTGTCAGATACACAGCTCTTAGCTCCTCTGGGCGCCGGAAAACAGGCACAAT
>CAYSTR010000567.1:0-2271 GCA_964433745.1 uncultured Oscillospiraceae bacterium
CTCTAAACAAATCATCAAACATCGGCTTTGAGAGAAAGCCAAAGCGCAGCATATACAGTGTTGTTTCAACGGTTGGGGAATATTCACCCGAATCATCATACCACCGCTTGCCTGTTACCTTGCCGTTTTCCGTTACCTTGTAGATGTCGGCAAGGTCGCTCCAATCATAAGAGATGTGGTTTGCCCAATCTCTCCCCTCTATCACATAGCGTTCCCTGGCAAAGTTAGGGTCATTTTCCAACAACTCAAGCGATACCGCCGGATTACTGCCCGTGTAAGCTTCAAGCTCCATATCCCAACGCGCAGAAATCTTGTAAAAGCTCATAGCTATCATACAGACACCCAAAAGTATCACCACAAAGTTGACAATGTGCGGTGCATAGTTTTTCTTAAACGGTTTTTCGTGTTCCATATCCCCGCCACGCCCCAAGAATAAGCGTAGCTTTTTTACCTTCAGCCAATTTTGCACCACAATATAGCTGACATACACCGACAAAAACAGCATTGAGAACATATAAGTTGATTGCCCGTTCTCGACCAAATATCGCATTGGTGATGGGTGTCCCAATGAAGCAAACAGTATCATCCCAATAGAAAACGCATAGAGCAAAACGGTTATAACAGCAACCCATTTTAGCTTTTTGTTAATGTAATCAAAGGTATAACTCTGCACTATCGGGTCGGTATGGATTTCCTGTGGGTTTTCTTTTGTGGATTTATATATATGAAACATCTTCGCCACAGAAAAAATGTACTCCCAGCCACAGTTCGCAAAGTATTCCCTTGTGTCCTCGGCGGGGCTGCTCTCGTCCTTTAAGATAGGCTCTAAGCGGTACTTAACATTTTGAGGTTCGCATCTTTCAAAGTGCGCAAACACACCTATCTTTTTAATTTGCAGACCATGAAGGGCCATGTGTGCAAAATAATTTTCGGTGCAAGCAATGTCATAAAAATCAATAGGTAATAGCCGTAGAACAGTTTTCATTGCAAACCCTCACTTTCTGCATCAATCACGCAAGATTTAAGGCGTTCAAATTCAGTTTGGTATAGCTCTCGTCCTTTTTCCGTTAGCTTGTAGGTGCGCTTTCGCCCGGCGACAGCAGTTTCCTCGATTAGCTTTTCTTCCACAAATCGGGCAAGTATCGTGTAAAGGGTTCCGGGACCGATTTTAACACGCCCATTAGTTTTTGTTTCCACAAAATCCACTATATCTATGCCGCACATTTCCCGTTTGAGAAAAGCCATT
Organism: uncultured Oscillospiraceae bacterium; assembly: GCA_964433745.1. GTDB lineage: Bacteria > Bacillota > Clostridia > Oscillospirales > Ruminococcaceae > CAYSTR01. Next base: position 1,247 of record CAYSTR010000567.1, read on the forward strand.
AAAATATAATACATACTCTCGGTCAAGCCATCGAATGGTTTTTTAGCCACCTTCACCACCACCGTTACTTTTAATATCGTATATTGATATTGTAACATCGACACTCGATATTGTCAAGAGGAGATGGAGATTTTAAGCTTATATGCAAAACCGCCCCGAAAAACGTTATGCTTTCCGGGGCGGTTGGGGTTGACTTTGTTGTGGGTTTATGTGGAGCTTGTGCTCATAATCTCAAATAGAAATTTACTAAACTCTTTTTATTTAATGCTCTTGACATTATGATTACTTCATGTTATCATAGATTTAGAGTACAATCAGTACGCTTAACAAGGAGGATGAAACTTGTATCATATAACAGATTATGAGCTTGAACTAATGAAAATCATATGGAATAACAAAGGAACAGCATTGTATGCTGAAATCGCTGGGGGACTTGAAGCTAAGAACAATCACTGGACAAAGAACACGATTATTACACTGTTATCTCGGTTAATTGAAAAAGGATTACTTAAAGCCAACAAAATTGGTCGACGCAATGAGTACATAGCCATTGTACCGGAAACTGATTATCAAGCCGGACAGACGGTACAATTCCTTGATAAGATATTTGAGGGCAACACAAAGGGCTTAGTTGCCACGCTTATTGAAAAGGAACTGCTTACCTCAGAGGATTATGAGGATTTAAAAAGGCACTGGGAAAGCGGTGGGGGTAAGCAATGAACAACCTGCTGATTACCGCTTTGTGGCTGTCACTTTCGGGTTCGCTTTTTATTCTCGCTCTTTGCTTTTGCAAGCCCATGTTTCGGCATAAACTAAGTAAAGGTTGGCAGTATTACATCTGGCTTGTGGTGATTGCCCGATTACTGTTACCTTTTTCATCAGAAGTTAATCTTTTTGGCAATGTCTTTGAAAGGATAGAAAGCAAGGTAACTACAGAGGTATCTAAGCAAGAAACGCTAAATGAACCAATACCCGACATAACAACTCCCGACAGGGATTATAACAACATTCTTCCACCGACACTA
>CAYSTR010000568.1:0-2271 GCA_964433745.1 uncultured Oscillospiraceae bacterium
GGTGTCATTTGATTGCCAAGAAGCTTCGGGAAAACAATATACCGAAACCTCGAGGCGGGATATGGATTTCTAACCGGGTAGCGTTTATGATTAAGAATGAGAAGTTTTGCGGAAACTCTCTTTTACAGAAAAAGTTCGTTTCGGATCATCTGACAAAGAGACTTGTTAAAAACAAAGGGGAGCTACCCAAATATTTCGCTGAAGGTACACACCCTGCCATTATTGATGTGAACACATTTCAAAAGGCACAGGAGAATATGGCAAAACAGCGGGAAGCAAATGCGGCACATACAGAAGCAATGACATATTCCTTTACGGGAAAGATTGTATGCGGCAAGTGCGGACGGCATTATAAGCGGAAGGTGAGTAAAACAGAAGCTGCGTGGAACTGTACCGGGTATCTGGAGCTAGGGAAAAATGTCTGCCATACGAAGCAGATACCAGAGGATATTTTAATGAGGTTAACTGCGGAGGTTTTGGGGTTAACGCAATTTGATGAAGTGACCTTTATAGATAAAATAGAATGTATAACAGTACCGGCTTTTAATAAGCTGGTATTTTGTTTTTATGACGGCCATACCGTGGAAATGGAGTGGCAGGATAAATCCCGAAGGGATAGCTGGAATGAAGAAATGCGGGAAAAAGCGCGCGAGAATGCAAGGAAGGGGAGGAAATCGTAATGCAGACAGCAGCAAGAGTTACAGTAATACCGCCGACATTACAGCTTTTCTCATCAATTCCTATTGGCTCTGCTATTAAGAAGCGGGTGGCCGCATATGCCAGGGTATCGACAGATAATGATGAACAGCTAAACAGCTATGAAGCACAGGTAGATCACTATACCCGGTATATTCAGTCCAATTCGTCTTATGAACTGGTGGAGGTGTACAGTGACGAGGGGATCTCCGCTACATCCACAAAGAAGCGCGATGGGTTTAATCGGATGATTAAGGATGCGCTGGACGGTAAGATTGATTTGATAATCACGAAGTCGGTCAGCCGATTTGCGCGCAATACTGTTGATACGCTTACCACCGTGCGTCAGCTCAAGGAAAAGGGGGTTGAGGTTTATTTTGAAAAAGAGAACATTTTTACCTTAGACAGTAAAGGTGAGCTGCTCATTACCATTATGTCATCACTTGCGCAGGAGGAAAGCCGCTCCATCAGCGAGAATGTGACATGGGGACAGCGCAAGCGGATGAAGGACGGCAAGGTCAGTATGCCGTATGCGAGGTTTTTGGGATATGAGAAGGGAGAGGACGGGTTACCTAAGATTGTAGAGGAGGAGGCACGGGTTGTTCGGCTCATCTACAAGCTATTCTTAGAGGGCAAGACCCCGTCCGGTATAGCAAAGCATCTGACTGACAGCGGTATTCCTACACCTGGGGGAAAGGTGAAATGGCAGACCAGTGCGGTGCTGAGCATCATTTCAAATGAGAAGTATGCCGGAAACGCACTGCTTCAAAAAGGGTTTACGGTAGATTTTCTTACGAAGAAGCGCAAGGTCAACCAAGGGGAGATACCGCAGTATTATGTGGAAAACTCCCATCCCGCAATAGTGTCGCAAGAGGTATATGATCTAGCTCAGCTTGAACTAAAAAGGCGCAAGGAAAGCGGGTTGTACTATAGCGGGAACGGTCCCTTTGCATCGAAGATAATCTGCGGAGATTGCGGTCAGACCTATGGTAGTAAGGTGTGGCATTCCACCTCAAAGTATCGGCGTATAATCTGGCAGTGTAATAGCAAGTATAAAAACGGCCATAAATGCGGGACACCGCATATTTATGAGGACGATTTAAAACGCGCGTTTATTAGCGTCTTTAATAGCATGATTTATAACAAAGCGGAGTTTGTTGCCGGGTATAGTGCTATTTTAGATGTTGTGACTGAGACCAACTATATTGATAGGGATATCGAAAAGCTTCAAGCTGAGAACCATGTGGTTATGGAGCTTATGCGGGTATGTGTACAGGAAAATGCCCACACGGCACAGGATCAGGAGGAATATGTCCATAAATACACCGCTTTAGTTGGGCGGTATCAGGAAATCAAAGATAGGCTCGGTAAGCTGACCGACAAGCGGCAGGAGCGGATTGTACGCCGCGGGCAGATGAAGTCTATGCTCCATGACTTAGAGCAAAGGGAGACTCTACTCGATGAGTTTGATGAGGATTTGTGGTATGCCACTATTGAGACGGTTACAGTTAAGATAAGCGGGGAGCTTGTGTTTCGGTTTCGGGACGGGCATGAGGTGGTGGCTATGATTTGATG
>CAYSTR010000569.1:0-2257 GCA_964433745.1 uncultured Oscillospiraceae bacterium
CTCACCATAAATACTGTCAACGGAAATAGTGCCGTTCATGAGAGTCAACAGCCGTTTCGAGATGGATAATCCCAAACCTGTGCCCTCAATACTGCGGTTTTTCTTAGAGTCTACCTGTGTAAATTCGTTAAACAGCTTTTTTTGATCCTCGCGTGTCATACCTATTCCGCTGTCCTCTACACTGCCTACTAGCATTAATGTGCCGGACTCGGCATTGTTGGGCTCGCACCACAGTTTAAGCTTAATGAAGCCCTCTTTCGTAAACTTTGCGGCATTGCTCAAAAGATTTATAAGCACCTGCTTGATACGTATCTCGTCACCTATTAGGATGTTTGGAAGATTAGTATCCAGCTCTACAAAAAATTCTATAGGCTTTTCGCCGATTCTCACTATCGTAAGATTTGAGATATCCCCGATTAAGGAAGCTATATCATAGGGCATGTCAATGATATCCATCTTGCCCGATTCTATTTTTGAAAAATCCAGAATGTCGTTAATTATAGAGAGCAGTGTAGTTGACGCAGAGTTTATGTCCATGAGGTATTCTTTAACCATATAAGAGATATCCTCGCGCAAAACAAGCTCGGTCATCCCTATTATAGCATTCATAGGAGTGCGTATCTCGTGGGACATATTAGCTAGAAAGTTACCCTTTGCCAGGTCTGCCTGTTTTGCTAAAAGAGCCTGTTCACGTACGGCATTCACAACGGCAAACAGCATTATACCAGCTATGATACACACGATGGCAAATACAATCCCAACTATCTGCGTAGAGGATTTATTCTGCATTGCTACACTTAGAATGTCCTTACGGTTTATCTCTACATAATTAGACATCTGAGCAAAGAAATCTTCAGCAAGAGGTGTCACCTTTCTAAGAGCCGTTTGTGCCGCGATGGTATCTCCTTTTAGATGTTTTTTCTCTGCTGAATTGAGCATACCGTTTCGGTATTCGTTTTTTTGTTCGATAAGCTTGTTAAAGCGGTTATAGTCGTCATCAGTAAGTCTGGTAAGGTAATCAGACATCATATTGTCCAGACGGTCAAATAAGCGAATATATTCCGAATACCAAGTGGCACGTATATCTACATTATCCTCAATTAATATATCACGCCCCATTACACGGCAGCGCCACATGACATCCATAATGTTATGAAGATCTACCAGATTATTTGTGTTGCTTCGTGAAATTGTTTCAGCTTTAATACCTATGTAGAAAAGAGAACCGACACCAAATGTTACAATTAAGGTGAGGGCGATAAATACACTTAAAATTTCCGGAGGAAATTTTTTTGAGCTAGACATTGATATAAGCCATTGCTTGTATTTTTTCATATCGCACCTCTCAATTATTATGCCTTTTATTATATCAAATTACATAAATAAAGTCAATAAATGGAGCAACTTAAATTGAATCAAAAAAGCAGCTTATTACTAAACTGCTTTTTTTATCTATACCGTTTAACCCCTCGAACTTACAGTAAATCCAAATACCATAGATGCGGTATTGTTCCAGATATTACCGGGTACATGATGAGGGTCACCGTTCTCAACATAATCATCTTCATCAAAATACTCGTTAGCAGCGTAAACAGTGATTACATTTTCGCCGGTATTTAAGAATGGACGAATATCAAAATTACCAACAGTTCTCCAGCTTTCATCCGGTACATACTCCAATGTCAGCGGACCAAATATCTGACGAACCAGGTCAGCATTCTCATAAGGAAGTGTATACCTTCCGTTTAAGAAAGCAGAACCTCCGACATACTGTCCATTGACAAACACTATATAAGCATTGTCGGCAGCTACACTGAAGGTGGATACATCTGTAATTATGTCACCCTTTATTGTGAAATTAGTGGAGAATCTTACGATATCACCGTCTACAGGATTATTCACTGAATAGCTATCCCATACATACTGCGGGAACAGTGCTTGCAATATTGGATCCTTCTCCCATAATGAGCTCCAAACATCTTGTGGGTATTGACCGGTAAATGCCTCTACTGCGTAACCCTTGTTTGCTATAATAAACTTTATAGCATCGCTTAGGTCTGCTGTCTCAAACATTGTATTGCCGACAAAACCGTCACCATATTCGTACTCTTTGTAGTTGCTTATAACCTTTAGAAAATACTCTTTATCTAGGTTCCTTTTTAATTCAAAATCGCCAATCCACACCATGTTAATATTGTGGATTTTTTTATTTGCTTCAAACTGCTCAATGAGATATGTGCCCGGCTCTGTGATGGTT
>CAYSTR010000570.1:0-2257 GCA_964433745.1 uncultured Oscillospiraceae bacterium
TCTGTAAAAGTCATAGTTGGTATCCTCCAATATTTATATTCTTGTTGCCGCATATTTTGAGAATGCAGTGCTTTGCCTGCTTGATAGGGAAACAATCCCACGAATAATTTCCGGCAGAAAATTATCGTACTTAACCTCTAAAACTGCCGAATTTGAAACGGAAATGGGGACTGTAAAAATTTCGGTTTTAAGGAAATCAGCGCAAACCGAGCTTCTGCGAATATCATAATCAAGAGTTATGCGAACATTACCTGCTGTGAAAATATAGGCTTGCCGCATATAATCCACAATAATTTTGGGCCGCAGAAGCTGTGTGTGCATTTTGGCATATAACTCCAAGCAAAGCGGATTGCCGTTTGTTTTTAAGACACCAAGGCTTCCGTTTAATAACTGTTCACATTCTTCGTCGGTGATTGTAACGCTTTTCTTAAAGCACATACCGCATTTTTTGCTCTTTTTCTCTAAGCGGATAAAGGAAGTATCACAGTTATAAAACCGTATTCTGAATTTCTCTCGCCGGTCAAAACCATCTATTTTTTCGCGGAGTACCTTGTCAGAATAATTGTCGAAATAAAGACTGCGAACACGATACCCATTTCCGTCCACCGAGTTTTCGTCAAGCTTCATTAAGCAAGGAAGCCTTGCACGAAGCTCCACCATATCGACCCCATTTATATAATGCTTTAGCTCGTGTCTGCCGCCTGTTTCTCGCATAGCCTTCCACTCCTTCGGTTGGTATGAAAACACTATAAATCAGCTGGCTGAACTCCTATTGTTGCTTATCTGAACTTTAACTGAATTTAACTAAAAAGAACCCTTGCTTTCGCAAAGGTTCCGAATTCTCACTACATTAATCTCTGAATTAAGCCTCCGATTTGATACACGCCAAAGGCTATCAACCAAGCTACGGCCATTTGAAATGATACCATATATGCTGCCCATCGCAAACCAAGCTCTCGCTTAACCGTTGCTATTGCCGCAATGCAAGGTGTGTATAATAAGCTGAATACCAAAAAGCTCACAACACTTAGAGACGTAAATATCCCACTTAACGCGCCGCTTAAATTTTCGACCGCCGAACCTGCGAGTACCCCAAGTGTGCTGACAACGGCCTCTTTTGCAATAAATCCTGTTATGAGAGCTGTTGCCGCTCTCCAGTCGCCAAAGCCAAGCGGAGTAAAAATGTGGCTTATATAGTGACCGACCGCTGCGAGCATACTGTCGCTTGCAGAGTTTACTACATCGAAACGAAAATCAAAGGTTTGCATATACCAAATAACAATTGAAGCTATAAAGATGATTGTAAACGCTCTTTGCAAAAAATCCTTTGCTTTGTCCCACAGTAAAAGCCATACGCTTTGCAAAGAAGGCATACGGTAATGGGGAAGTTCCATTATAAATGGAACGGAATTGCCTTGAAATACTGTTTTGTTCATTAAAAGCCCCATCATAATTGCCAACAAAATGCCGCAAACGTATAAGCCCATCATCACAATAGCAGAATGATGGGGGAAAAAGGTGACAGCAAACAAAGCATATACAGGTAACTTTGCAGAGCAACTCATAAAGGGAATGAGTAAAATTGTCATTTTTTTGTCCCGCTTGCTTGACAATGTACGTGTTGCCATAAAGGCAGGTACAGAGCAGCCAAAGCCAATCAACATAGGCACAAAACTCTTGCCGGAAAGCCCTAGCTTTCGTAATGGTTTATCCATCATAAAGGACACCCTTGCCATATATCCGCTGTCCTCCAAAAGAGATAAAAAGAAAAACAATGTTACGATAATCGGCAAAAAAGAAAGTACCGAGCCTACCCCTCCAAACACACCATTGATGATTAAATCCTGCACAGCTCCATTAACCCCTGCCTCTTGCATAAGGTTTTCCGTCCATGATGAAAGACCGTCTATCCCCATTGCTAAAAAACCACGTAACACACTCCCAATCACTTCAAAGGTCACATAAAAAATGGTGAGCATGATTCCTAAAAAGACAGGGATGCCTAAATACCGATGGGTTAGCAGTTGATCAATTTTTGTACTGCGAAGTGCTTGTTTATTCTCCGGCGGTTTTATCACTGTCATGTGGCATAAATTCTCAATAAAATGATATCGCATATCCGCAACAGCCGCTTCACGATCTGTTTTAAGTTCCGCTTCCAGTTCACAAATAGTATGCTCAATGGCTTCTTTTTCGTTTTGGTCTAATCCTAGTGCATCTTCTATCAGTTTATCACCTTTAATGATTTTAGTGGCGG
>CAYSTR010000571.1:0-2256 GCA_964433745.1 uncultured Oscillospiraceae bacterium
AGAAGCCTGTCAGATAGGATAGTCTTATCAATATGCCGAATGTTAAAATGATGAGCAGAAAAAAAATTGCAAGAAACCGCCGTCCCAATCCGATCCCCCTGTTCGTATAATAACTATCGGTTAGTATGTGCAGGTAAAGAAAAAATATGTAAAGAGAGTAAATTTATGGAAATGAAGATGTGTGTGCCGTGTATGTTCGGCTTAGAGGGTCTGGCGGGGGACGAGCTTAAACGTCTGGGTGCGGCGGATGTGGATGTTAGAAACGGTACGGTGCGGTTTTCCGGAGATATGAACACACTGGCGGCTGTAAGCATCGGGCTGTCGGTGGCTGAACGTGTGCTTATTCTTCTGGGTGAGTTCCCCGCCAATAGCTTCGAGGAGCTGTTTCAGGGCGTCAAGGCGTGTGCATTGGAGGATTTTATCGGGAGGACGGACGCGTTTCCGGTAAAGGGGCACAGCCTAAACTCCAAACTGAAAAGTATTCCCGACTGTCAATCCATAATAAAAAAAGCGGCAGTGGAGCGGCTTAAACAGCACTATCATGTGGACTGGTTTGAGGAGACGGGTTCACTTCATCAGATACAGTTCTCCATCATGAACGATGTTGCCAGCATCTATCTTGACACATCGGGGTTAGGGCTTCACAAAAGGGGATACCGCAAGACAGCGGGAGAAGCACCCATCAAGGAGACACTGGCGGCGGGCATCGTGACACTGGCGAGGGTGCGCCCTAATTCTGTCGTGTACGATCCCATGTGCGGGTCGGGGACACTGCTCATAGAAGCGGCGTACAATGCCATGCGTATAGCGCCGGGGCTTGGACGTTCGTATGCCTGCGAGAAGTGGGGACAGGAGTATGCCGATGCGTTTAAGCTAAGAAGAGAGCAGGCGGCGGCACGGGTCAACCGTGAAGCGGCATTTGAGGCGTGGGGTGCGGACATTGACACCGAGTGTATAGGGCTTGCAAGGGACAATATAAAAAAGGCGGGTGTGTCGGGCCGTGTGCGGGTAAACCCAGGCGACATGGCAATGTTTGCGCCGACAAAGCCCGGTATAGTCGTGTGCAACCCGCCCTACGGCGAGCGGCTCATGGACGTAAAAAGAGCGCGGGAGCTGTATAAGCTTCTGGGACAGCGCTGTCTGCGGGAGGATCTGTCGGTGTGCGTTATAAGCCCCGACGACGAGTTTGAGGAGCACTTCGGCAGAAAGGCGGACAAACGCCGAAAGCTCTACAACGGTATGCTGCGCTGTCAGCTTTTCATGTACTTTAGCAGATAGACACACAAACCCTCCTTTTGGCATAGTATGAATACACAGCTTTGTTTGGGGAGGGCTTCTAGTGCTTTGGGTTATAATAGTCATACTGTCGGTCGTGCTCCTGTTTGAGCTTTTGTTCGGATACATACTATTTAGCGACATAAGACTGCCGCCGCTTATAATACTTGCGCCGGTATATCCGGAGGAATCGGCAGAGAAGAAGCTGCGGGAGCTTATAAGAAAGATAAAGCTGCGCCGTGACGAGCTGTTTATCGGAAGCCGCTTACTTATAGTGGATATGGGTATATCCAAGGACGAGTACAAGGTGTGTGAAAAGCTCTGTAATGAGTACGACTTTCTCTATCTGGCAAAACCGGGGGAGATACCCGATATGCTCAAATAGTACATAAAAATGCCGCTTTTTAAGCGGCATTTTTACTGCCGTTTTTATAAGCTTGAAAAACCTTTCAATATATGTTAAAATAAGGAACTAGAGGAAAGGGGGACAACTATGCTCTATTATATAACTATATCAGCCGGAATAGTTGTGACCTATGCCGTCATACTCGTCTATCTTGCAAGGGTCACTGACTATCCGTCTCATACAAATAACCGTCTATTGATATGCTATCCGGTTACGCTTGCAGGTGCTCTCATCTTCGCCGGAGTGGGACGGTGGGCGATGTTTGGGTTTGAGGGCGATATTTTTGTATATGGATTTAGTCCCGCTATATATCCCGCGGTACTGGGAGGGCTTTTGTGTGCATATCTATATTTAAGGATGCTTTGTATGGATATACGCTTGATGGACGATATTGTACTCGTTGTTCCTTTAGTGTGTTTCTTCTGGCGAATTGCGTGTATGCTGACTGGCTGCTGCTACGGAATAGAGCTTCATTTGGATGTGTCATGGCTGTCAAGATTCCCTACAGCCTTGCTGGAGGCGGTCTACTATATTACCCTTTTTACTTCTTTCCTGGTACGCTTTAAGGGCAGACG
>CAYSTR010000572.1:0-2256 GCA_964433745.1 uncultured Oscillospiraceae bacterium
CCCAGATACGGTACCGCAAAGTTGAAGGGTGAGAGCACCGAACACTACAAGGCAGCATTAAACGATGACCTCATGCGGCTTCAAAATGAGCTGACCGAGAAATCGGGTATAACCCCGAAGGTGTTTACATATCCTTTCGGACGAATCAGCGACGCCTCCGTTCCCATTATAAAAGAGATGGGTTTTCTTGCGACACTCTCATGCGCGGAGAAGATTAACTACATAACAGACAACCCCGACAAGCTCATTAGATTAGGTCGCTTTAACCGTCCCAGCGGCATATCAACGGAAAAATTTATGGATAAGGTACTCTATAAAGAATCTTTAGACAGCATTAAATAAGCAGGTGAACAGATGAAACGACTGGGTAAATTCTTTTTTAACGGCTTAGTTCTAACTATAACATCCATCTCACTCTCCAGTATATCGGTCTGGTTTAGTGTGTACATATCTAAAAAGATAGGCACAGAGGCAATGGGCATATTCCAGCTCATTATGTCTGTATATTCCTTTGGTATAACGTTTGCCATATCCGGCATATCCCTTGCTGCAATGCGCCTTGTAGCTGAACAGCCTGCCTCACTACACAAGCGCATAGTGCTTCGCTGTATGTGCTACTCCCTGTCCTTTAGTGTGACAGGCTGTATTGTATTGTTTTTTGGCGCGGAGTTTATCGGAACGAACTGGCTCATGTCCCCCGACACCATCATGCCGCTAAAGGTCATGGCATTCACTCTGCCGTTCGTGTCCATGTCGGCGGTATTAGGCGGATACTTCACCGCCATAAGAAAAGCCGCTAAGAATGCGGCGGTATCACTGTTTGAGCAGTTCATGCGTATAACGCTCACCATGTACGCATTAAACCTATTGTTCCCGCCGGGACTAAAGTTTGCCTGCCTTGCTATATCTCTGTCCAGTGCCGTGTCCGAGGCCGGTTCGTTTTTATTTTCGTATTTGTTGTACAGGCTGAATATCGCCCGGCAAAAAAGACTGTCAGTTTCACAGGGTCATATCGACATAACAAAAAACATGCTCTCGATTGCGTTACCTGTGGCTTTGAGCGCTTATATACGTTCGGGACTTGTGACACTTAAAAATATTCTAGTTCCCATTCGTTTGAAGATGTCGGGATTGTCCTCCGAAGGCTCGCTTAAACTCTTTGGTACGGTTCACGGCGTTGTACTGCCTGTAATACTGTTTCCCTCGTCATTTCTCTTTTCTTTTACCGATCTTCTCATTCCGGAGCTTGCAAAATCTAGCTCTGTAGGTCATAAAAACCATGTATCATACATGGTAAACCGCATGATACATATTACTCTTTTATTCTCAATAGGTGTGTGCGGCATAATATTTATTTTTTCGGATATTATATCGCAAGCAGTGTACAATAATGCCGAGGTCTACCGATACATAAAGTTTTTAGCACCCATTATTCCTTTTATGTACCTTGACCATGCTGTAGACAGTATGCTAAAGGGCTTGAACGAACAGCTTTACTGTATGCGCATTAACATTCTAGATGCGCTCATGTGTGTGCTGCTCGTCTATTTTACGCTGCCTGTCTACGGAATTAACGCGTACTTCTTTATGATTTATATAAGTGAACTTGTGAATTTTTATTTTAGCATAAGACGGCTTACAAAAATCACGGATTTTCGTATCAGCTTGGCAAAACAAGTGTTATTCCCGATGCTTGCAATTGGTGTCGCGACTATAATAACACAAATTATGTTTAAATATTTAAATTTTGATAAAGTTATATTAATGATTTTGGCTATCCTTTCAAGTATAATAATATATATTCCTATTCTTTACATGTCAGGATCGATAGAAAAAGCTGATATTTTGTGGGTAAAAGGGATTTTTAAGAACAGCCGGGATTAGTTTGTTATTAAAAATTTCTATTGACAATCATTGAAAATTTTCGTAAAATTATAACATGGTTATTTTTTAAGTGATGATTAACTAATTTCAATGTGTATATAATAATATGGAAGTCTAAGATTAGTTTAAGGAGATAATGTCTTTGGATAAATTTGTAATAGAGGGAGGACATCCTCTTCGCGGAGAGGTATGTATGAGTGGCGGAAAAAATGCCGCGCTTGCCATAATTCCCGCAACAATTCTCGCTAAAGGACCATGTATAATTGAAAACATCCCCGACATTGTGGATGTATCGGTAAGCATACAGATACTCCATAAAATGGGAGCAAATATAAAAACCATCGACAAGACAACACTAGAGATAGACACCAC
>CAYSTR010000573.1:0-2231 GCA_964433745.1 uncultured Oscillospiraceae bacterium
GCAGGCTCTTTAATGATCCCAGAATATCCTTGTACGCTTCCTGCTTCCATACGGTCTGCTGCCGCAGAGCATTCTGCCTGTCTATCTTTGCCTGTGTACCCGACAGCATCTTTTTTACCATGCCCTCGGTATCCATTCCCGATACCAGACCGGAAACACCTCTGCTTGAACTGCCCATCGATGAATAGGCGTTAATCGAATTCACAACAATTCCTCCTTCGGGAAGCCTATAAGCGTTATCCCGTTCATACTACTTCGTCTATATATTATACTCGTCAGAAAAAATGAAAAGTTAATGCCCGGGAAAAATATTTTCATAGAGTGCCCGCCTTGTAGACAAAAGCACCCCTGTCCTTCCCTACTCTCTGCACCGCTCCTGCACCGTTTAGTACATTAAGCGCCGTTCCCGCCGTCTTTCGGGGTACCCCCCCGCACCGTGCAAAATCCGCCGATGTAAAGGTATCGCCAAGACCCGGCGGAATAAGCTTTACCCAATCATCCGAACCCTTTATATGTATTTCATCTATTATATCGACAGGCACACGCTCCTTATTAACCCTTTTACCGCAAACGGAAACATGCTCCTCTATATCCAAATAACAGACACACAGGCTAAAATTCTCATTTTTTATTAAATCTTTAATAGCGTAAAGCTCTTCAAGCACCGCCAAAGGGCTTCCCTTTTTCGGACTTTTGCGTTTTTTTATACTGCCGTCTGCATCCTTTTTCACAATCCATTTGTACCGTACTGCCGGATATACCACCGTCACACGTGAGGCCGACAGAAACCATGTCAGCTTTGCACGCAGCCTGCGAAGGTCGCGGGTCTGGATTTCGATTATTCCGTCCTCGCCCACAATATCCGCCACATACCCGCCTATCTTCTGCTCGTGACTGCCCTCATACGGCTCAAAATAAGCTTTAAGCGCCGCATGTACCGTCTTTTCGGACAATGTACCTATGCCTTTGCCCCCCTGCGGTGAATTTTGCACCCTTTCCACTGCGTCGAGAAAACGCTGCCTGTCCATAAGCTGTGCCCTTTCTAAGCTTATGGGGCGGTCTTTAATAAGACCGCCCCGGAATTTTAGTTTATCTGTTTGTTAGAAATTTTATTGCTTTTTTAGCAATTCGCCAATCGAGTTCATCAAGCTTGTCCAAAAGTCTTAGTTTTACTGCATTTGTAGATACTTCAGAGGTTACCGGTACAGCTTCTTTTTTGGGCATTGATTCGTCGTACATTCGCTCCAAAAGCCCTATAAGCTTCTGGTTGGTGGTTTCCCGCGCTAAAACAGCATTGCCGATTGCTTCCGCTCTTGCGGCATCACCCAAGCCGCCGTTTGGCGAATCGTTAATCTTCATATCCGAAACAGTCTTTATCGCATCACTTATATGGGATGAATCCTTTATAATCATATCAATCCGTGAGAGTATGTAGTCTATTTGCGGTGCTTTCTGTTCGGTTTCATTAACTGTATCGGTTTGCTCGGTGACTATTTCGGGTGTTTCTAAGTAAATATTGTCATCCATTACTCTGTCCTCCAAATAATTATTCGGCGGACACGCCAAGCAGATGGTATCGTCTGAGATGAAGCGTGCCCTGCCGTGCTTGACAAGACCCTTTGCTCTTTTAGGATAGGTCGCTTCATATATATTGCCGTTTTCATCTGCTACCTTGATGTTTTTTTCGATGGGTATCCTCCCCCGGCAGTCAGAATGGAACTTTCGTTTTTAGTTATGGGTGTCTCCCCCTGTTCAATCTCATATTAGCACAAACATGTTTTCATTGCAAGCATTATTTTAAGTTTTTACGCCCGACGGCCATAACTCCAAGATAGCAGATAGTCACAAACAGCGTTAGATTGGCTCTGCCATAATAAAAAAGCCCCACAGCTAAGACCAGCATCAATGCAAAAAACACACAAGTCAGCACCCGACAGAGAAGCTGCGCCGCTAAAACGTTCTTATGATACATGTGTATAAGCCCGTACATAACATGATATCCGTCCAAAGGTTCTATCGGGATAAGGTTAAACAGTCCTATAAAGAGATTAGTAAGCCCAAACAAGATAGCTCCATTCACGCATAGAGTAAAGATAACTCCCAGAAGAAGATTTATAAGCGGCCCTGCCAGCGCTACTAATACTTCGTCGCGGTAGCCTAGGCGTCTCCCCTCGGTGAGCCTCATGCCGAACACGCTCAGTTCCAGTGCCCTGGGCGGCGAACCCTTTGCA
>CAYSTR010000574.1:0-2230 GCA_964433745.1 uncultured Oscillospiraceae bacterium
TCATCTTTATTTCTAACCATCATCGGTTTCGGATCTGAAAGCTCCATATCACTCTGCCGCCGCTGCTCATCCCAAAATTCGGTGGACATAAACGCATAGAAAGTTTTTGATCGCTCAAAGGCACTATCAAAATCTGCATAGCTAAAGTTCAAAATACCCTCGCCTAACGGAACGGTCACCTGTGCTCCGCTAAATGGATTGATAAGTGGGTTTACTTCATTGGGATCATTGTAAAAATCTGAAACAATTTCAAATGATTCCTGTGCCTTTTTGAAAATCTCAACATTTTGGTCGGATGTTACTTTTTGATTTTGCAAATGCTTTGGGTCAGCATCAATCAGCGACTGTAAAACCCGCTTTTCATATTCACCCAAATCATCATAACCCTCAATCTTTGCATAAATGGGGGTTATATTTTCGTTCTCGAAAAAATCATCAACATCAATTAAAAGTGCTCTTGCTTCTTTCTTTTCAAGGACTTCGTTGCGCAAAAACTCAAATTCAATATTCTCCGCACTCCTGTGTCTGGCATGGTATTTTTCACCATCAGACAAATTGTATTCTGAATAATCAGTACCATATCGTGACATTTTGCTTCCCCACTTTTTGATAATGTTGATTCCGGATAAACTTGATAATTTATATAACACTAAACAACATTATACAAAAGTATTGCATTGATGTCAATCGGGTGCTATGATTATTTTATTAGGATAATCTAAATTATCGCATACAAATTATCCAAATCTAAAAGGAGGAGTTTAATGCAAAACCCATCGCAAAAAGCTGTATCACCACTTACCACCTTAGACGGCAATACACTTATGTCGCATGAGTACGACCCGCTTCAATTCTCCATTGAGAAGATACTCCCCCACGGCGTTTTTATCCTTGCTGGCAGCGGAAAAATCGGCAAGTCGTGGCTGTCGTTGGACATGTGCACCGCCGTTGCAACAGGGGGTATGCTGTGGGAATTTAGCGCCGAACAGGGCGAGGTTTTGTATCTTGCACTGGAGGACACCTATCCACGGTTACAATCCCGATTAACGCTAATTCAAGAAGAAAAGGTAGACATTGCCCGGCTTCATCTTGCCACAGCTTCTTTGGGCATAGGTGACGGTCTGCTTGAACAGATTCATAACTTTTTAACCGCTCACCCAGATACAAAACTTATCGTTATCGACACCTTAGAACGCATCAGAAATGTTGACTTTGATAAGAGTATGTACTCCTGCGATTATCGTGCTTCGAGAGATTACGAATGCCTACAAGCTTACCCTGTTACTTGTCCATCACACCAGAAAAATGTACGACCCCGACCCACTGAATACGCTATCCGGCAGTACCGGCTTAGTGGGGGCTGTGGACGGTGTTTTTGTCCTCGAAAAAGACAAGCGTATCGGCAATAAAGGAAAGCTAACAATTGCCAACCGTGATACAGAAGGTTTCTGTTTCAGACTAGAATTTGACCTCGATAAATGTAAATGGCTTTTTGTCGGCAATGATGTTGAAGCTGATGATGAGGAAGAACCTATTTGTATTTTAATCGACGATTTTGTAAAGGAAAGTTGGTGTGGTACTGCAACAGAATTGTGTGCGGAGCTAAAAAAAATAGACAGCAGATTTGATTGTACTCCAGCCATGTTGACTAAACGGTTAAAATCCTTAACTGGCTTATTCGAGAAGCAATAGGGTATCAGCGTTCAAAGTAGCCGTAACCGCAATGGTAGTGTGATTTATTTAAGCAGAATTGAAAACGGTGTGACAGTGTGACGGTTGATATATAGTTACCCCCTATAACCTTACTGCCGTCACATTGGGGGTATGTATAAATGCCGTCACACCGTCACTCAGGAAAGATGTATTGCAATTTTCTTTCTGAGATAGCTGTACTGCTCTTATATTTTTATAGCTATCTCAAGAAGAAAAACAGAGCAAAACTGCAAATATCCTGGGAGCGTAAAGCGCTGGGCTTACGGATAGCAAGCACAGCAAAAGAATAACCTTTTGCGAATAGATGGCTATGTGATAAATGTGGATTTATCCATGTATCATGAGCTGGCAGGAGAGGTTAATAAAATCGGTGTGAACATAAACCAAATCGCTAAATTTGCAAATGAAACAGGAGGTATCTATCCGTCAGAAATTTCACGTGTAAAGGAGCTGATTGATGACATATGGCAGTTACTAAAATCATCCCTATCCGAGCTACAATCCATAAGTCGATAGA
>CAYSTR010000575.1:0-1072 GCA_964433745.1 uncultured Oscillospiraceae bacterium
CCTGCAGATTTTTTTGAATATATAATGTTTTGTAACGGTGATGACATGACAGGAGATTGGGTTGTACTTTCAGAACACTTTCCAAGGTAAGAGGATTTAGTAAAGGGTAATTTTGATGCGGGGGTACGTTTTTATATTCGGTCTGCTGACATTATGAGGCATCCCGGGAGTATATTTGATGGGTATCATCCTGCCAAAGTAAAAGATGAAATTATACTGTCAAAATATCTTTTTGCTTGTATTGTGCCGGAGCAATATAAAAGTGAAATTGAAAGCTTAGTTTTACCTGAACTGAAAGGTAGAGTTTATTATTTATCTCAAAAAGGGATTCATATATCTGACTGGAACAAAAAAGTTTGTGATTTTATAAAAAAGTTGTAATGCAGTTTCTGAGTATAATCCTTGGCGACAGATATTATTTTCACTACCGGCAAGCAATGCAAGTGTGTACACACATTGCCTTTTCGCTTGTTTGGTAGCACCCAAACACGCTGAGGAATAGTAAATTGCTATTCCTCAAAACGCACATTCTGTGCTTGCTACGGCTATGCCTTTCCCAGTTTAGTCCTATTATAACACCAGCGTACGGTTATTCATCTCAATAAGCATTTATTAAGCCATTCAAATCAATAGTCGGGGACACCCGCGAATCGCACAGCGGGTACAATATACCTATACCAAAACTTGGAGGAACTGTCATGACACTAACCGAGATAAAGAATAGGCTGTGGAGCGCGGCGGACGCATACGCAGACGAAATCATAGCGGCAGGCGAGCGCGTCCTGCACGCGGCAGAGCTGGGCTATAAAGAGGAAAAAACCTCCGCATTCGTTCGTGAGACGTTTACAAACCTTTCCATACCGTACGAATACCCGCTTGCCATAACCGGCGTAAAGGGCAGACTAAAGGGCAGACTAAAGGGCAGAACCGGCGGCTTAAACGTCGCTATAATAGGAGAGCTGGACGCGGTCAAGAGCTTTTCCCACCCCGACTGTGACCCTGTGACCGGCGCGGTACACGCCTGCGGGCACAATGCACAGCTTGCCATGCTTCTGGGTTCGGCCATGGTACT
>CAYSTR010000575.1:1082-2218 GCA_964433745.1 uncultured Oscillospiraceae bacterium
AGAAGCGGGGTTATGGGGGAACTGGACGGGACGGTCACGCTGTTTGCCGTACCGGCGGAGGAGTTTGCCGAGCTGGAGTTCCGGCAAGGTCTCATAGATAAGGGCAGAATCAGCTTTATGGGCGGCAAACAGGAGCTGGTGGCGCAGGGTGCATTTGACGATATAGACATGGCAATGATGATTCACTCTCAGGGTAATATGCCAGAGGGGCGCGTATACTTGAGCGGCTCTAGCCTAGGGTTCACCGCAAAGACGATTACGTTTTCCGGCAGGGAGGCGCACGGAAGCCAGCCCTGGGACGGCGTAAATGCGCTCAACGCCGCCATGCTTGCGCTCATGGGGATAAACGCCAACAGAGAGACCTTCCGCGAGGACGAGCGCATCCGCATCCACCCCATTATCACAAACGGCGGGGAGCTTGTGAACACCGTACCCGCCCGCGTAACCGTCGAGACGTTTGCCAGAGGTGCCAGCGTGGAGGCGATTAAAAAGGGTGCAGACGTGGTGGACAGGTGCGTCGAGGGAGCGGCACGTTCCATTGGAGCGGGGTACGAGATAAGGAATATCCCCGGATATCTGCCGCTTTTGCAGGACAAGGAGCTGACCGGCGTGTTCGAGCGGAGCGCAGCAGAGCTTCTGGGCGGCGACAAGATTATCCACGGCGAGGATCTGTTAGGCTCGACAGACATGGGGGATTTAAGCCATCTGATACCCAGTGTACACGCCTCCATGGGCGGGTTTACCGGAGCATACCATTCCGGCGGCTTTGCGGTAGCCGATAAAAAAGCGGCGTACATAGAGCCGGTCAAGCTTTTGTGTGCGGCGGCGGCGGAGCTTCTCTTTGACGGCGCTAAGGAGGGAATGCGCGTAAAATCGGCATTTGTCCCGCGGATGACCAAGGAGGAGTATCTCTCTTATCTGCGTGGATAGACATGTCTGCACAAAAACTTCAAGCAATGCTCATAAAATCATCACAATTATATACTATAATTAATAAGATTACAGAACCGGAAAGGATTAGGACATGAAAAAAACAGGCATACGAATTATTCTGGCATTTTTGCTGTGTTCCCTTGTTATAACAGGCTGTTCCTCCAGCGCCAATGACGGAAATGTGGAGAGCTTTATAACGTTGG
>CAYSTR010000576.1:0-2218 GCA_964433745.1 uncultured Oscillospiraceae bacterium
GATTGGGATAATAAGCTTTAGTGCTATGCAATTAAGCAGCGGTACTAAAGTAAGCGGCGCATTAGAGTACTATGACGATGAGCCTTTGTACCTTTTTTTCGTTCCAGAAGGAGAGGATATAAGCAATGCCGTCAAAGTAAGAGTTACCTCTTATGGGAGTTTCACTTGCGATTTACAACCCGGTGTTTATAAAGTATTTACCGGTCTATCCATTAGCTTAATTGAGTGCGGCAGATTAGTTGTCGGTGCCGACGAAATTATTGGTCTAAGGATATCTTTACCAACTCCTCTCACGGTAAGCGGTAAATTGTCGACACAAACAGGCAAAGCCGTTCCTTACAGCTATTTGTGCATTAAGCCGGAATCAACAAACCCCGCTTCCACAGCCACAAACAAAGTATATGGAACATGGACAGATAAAGACGGTAATTTCACCTTTACAGACATATACAAAGGGGATTACACGCTATTTTACCCCGGCGAAGATAAAGCAATGCTGTTTCAGCAACAAATAACGGTAGACTCATCAAATGTCACTGGCAAGAATATAACAATGACCGGCTATGCCGCCATATACGGCAGACTTACGAAGGGTGCAAACAAGCCGGTGCGTTTTTCGTGGATATTTGCTTGGTCTTCGCAAATCAAATATGGTGTTGATGTTTTAACTGACAACGATGGATATTTTGTCATACCTGTCCCGTTCAATAATTCCTACTCCTTTAGCCTGGATTTAACGGAACACGGGGTAGATATTGAAGACACAGTAACCGTTAATACGAATGATGTGCAAATCAACTTTGATGTATCCAAAGCAAAGTTAACGGGGTTAAACGGTAAAGTAACGAACAGCTCGGGCGGAACAGCAACCGAGATTTATATGTATCTTGAAAGTAGGGATAACTCCGCCGAATTCGAGTATATTGGTGCTCCTGTACCTGACGGCGGGTCGTTCGATTATGGTTTCGAGGGCTTGATGCCTGGAAAGTATACCCTTGTAGTGAGTGCTTTTATAGCAGAATCCGGAAAGGTAATAGAGGATGAGCACTACATTGAGATAAGTAAGACTGACATAACATATAATTTTCAATTCAGGATGTACACAATCAGTGGGACAATATCATCTTCCGGTCCCGGTTTTATCGGCGCAACTATAGAAGCGTCTTCCATTTATGGCGAAGGCGACTACTTTGACTATTATGATGAAAACCCGGTAAACAGTATACCATACAAGTTAAAGTTTTTAGAACCCGGGAAATACAATATATGCATTGAGTTAGTGGACGCAAACGGTTATGCATATTCACTTTATGATACTATTACCATAGGGAATTCAAGCATAAAAAGAGACTTTGTAGTTAAGTTTGACGGAAATATAACAGGAGAAATATCTATTGAACCCGGTGTAAATGTATTAGGATTATCTGTGGAAGTCGGCGGCGTTTCAACTTTAATCGGCGATGTCAGCAATAACGGAACGGATAACATTAAAATGCCGTATTCCATTAGCAATTCCATTGTCGGTAATACAAATATCTATATAACTTGGGTAGATGCAGACGATGGTTTTTCGTATCGGTTAACTGATGACATAACAATAAAATCCGGCGACAATACATTTAACAGAACTATAGGATATGGTTCGGTAAGCGGTACATTCGAGCTTGCGAGTGGATATGACCCAACAAAAATGGTAGTTAAGTCCATTTCATCATCAGCAGGCAGCGGTGTAGTATTTAATGTTACCTCCGAAACCTTTAGCTGCGCGAAATTGCCAAAGAGTAATTATAAGTTAGGCGTACACTGGGAGTATGAAGGGAAGCCTAAATACACATTAGTATCAATAAAGATTGACGGCGATATAACAAACTTCAAAATCTTGTTAAATCCGGTGTACAGCCCCACTCCAAGCAGCAGCGGCATAGAGTATGACTTAAATGTCAACGACTATAATGTAACTGCCGACGACAATACAAGCGCACTAAACCTACTAACCGAGACGTTTACAGTCGCGTCGCATACAGGATATAGTGTTGACGGCGGCGCAAAATGGAAGACCGGCGGATTAACTCCAAAAGCATTTGCGAGCCTGCTCAATAAAGGCGGAACGCTCCATCTTGCTACCGAAATGCAAGGTAAAGCACCCAAAGCGGGCTCCCTCATAATAAAGTTCCCGACAATAGCAATGCGTCCCAAAGCGACTAAGTATGTAGTTAAT
>CAYSTR010000577.1:0-2202 GCA_964433745.1 uncultured Oscillospiraceae bacterium
ATGACGATATATATATGATGTGTACGCTTTCAGATACAGATCTAATGCATCCTTTTGTATCTCAGGCCCTGTATAGTGGGTGTATCTCCAACAGAATATCGTGATAAAACAAAAAATTAAAGAATAATCTCTGGTAAATTCGCAAACTTTTACGTTAAATACGCAAAGAAAATATTAAAAATATGTGTATAATTAATAAGTGTTATACATATTGACTGATATTTTCTTTTTTCATGCAGTTTTTTTAAAAAAAGCCGCATTTTAACTACTAAAAAATGGAGGATTATTGATGAGCAATACTAATACCAAAACCCGCTTGTCGGGCGGGCATAAATTAAAGACAAACATTGTATTGACACTAATGGTTTTACCGGCAGTACTTCTCGTAACCTTATTCCACTATGTACCGCTTCCTGGAATCTATGTTGCATTTGCCAAGTATAATGTCGGCGGTTTCGTAAAATGGGTAGGGTTTGACAATTTTCTATACATATTTAATCTAAATAACTTCTGGCGTGCTTTTTCTAATAACTGGCTCTATGTTTTGCTTAACTATGTATTCGTGTTCCCCTCCGCAATAATACTGGCAATTTTATTTAACGAGATTCGTGTCAGATGGTATAAGAAGTTTACACAGACCATAAGCACCATTCCGCACTTTCTCTCCTGGTCGGTTGTAGGCGGAATCTGGATACTGCTTCTGTCTCCGTCTAGCGGATACATAAACGAGATAATCAAGCTGTTTGGCGGAGACCCCATATACTTCTTTGGTATTAACCCCATTTTTCCATATCTTCACACTTTTATCACAATCTGGAAAACTGTAGGTTACGCCTCTATCATTTACATGGCGGCCTTGTCTGGAATAAATGCGGATTTATATGAGGCAGCTTCTATAGACGGTGCAGGAAGATTTAAACAAACGCTTCACATAACGCTGCCTGGGTTAAAGCCCACGATAATGGTTATGTTTGTACTTTCATTTGCATCGATTCTCAATCTGTTTGAATCACTTTATGTTATGCAGAATGATTTGGTTCTGGAGAGCTCAACTGTTTTAGATACCTACATATTCAAATCGGGTATTATGCAAGGACGCTACGATATAGCAACCGCGATGGGTGTATTTAAATCCACAATCTCTCTGGTGCTTGTATTAGCTTCTAACTTCTTAAGCGCAAAATTAACCGAAGACGGAAAGAGTATTCTTTAATAGAAAATATTTGAAAGGAGCGCACAACATGAGACGAAGTCTGGGTGAAAAGATTTTTAATGTAGCTAATATTGTTTTTTTCATTATCTTTTCTATAATACTTCTCATACCAGTTATCTATATTCTTCGCCAATCTATGGATGTTGGCATAGCAACAAGTAAAATCTCCCTTATTCCCTCGGAGATTTCAGCAGCCTATTATTTAATGGTTCTAAAGGATAAGGGCGTTTACGGTCCTCTTCTTAACACAATATATATTACGATTGTTGGAACAGTTCTTTCGGTGACTATTAATGCTGTTGCGGCATATCCCATGTCCCGTTCGGACTACAAGCCCAATAAATTTCTTATATATTATCTGGTTATTATCCCCATGCTCTTTAGCGGCGGTATAGTTCCCTCCTATCTCCTAAATAGGTCACTGGGACTATTAAATACACTGACCGTATGCTTCCTCCCCGCTTTAGCCAGCGGCTGGAACATAGTGCTTATCAAGAACTTCTATAAGGGCATACCTGCTAGCCTTATTGAAGCAGCAAAGATTGATGGTGCGGGTGAGTTTTATGTGTTTGCCAATATCATTCTTCCGCTCTCAAAACCGGTTCTCGCCGCTATATCTCTGTTTACCGGCGTCGGATTCTGGAATGCATTTATGTCTTCGCTAATGTACAACTCAGACCCCAAAAAATATACCTTTGCGCTTAAACTGCGTGAGATGATTGTGGTTAGAGAGGATATGTCAAAGCAGTTTGAATCCATGATGTCCTCTCTTTCTATGTCAGCAGCAAACGGACAAACCCTAAATACCGACGGTTTGGCAGCGGCGATGATGATTATCGCCATTGTACCGATACTGGTAGTTTATCCGTTCCTGCAAAAGCATTTTGCCGCCGGTCTTATAGCAGGCTCAATTAAGGAGTAGTCCAAAAACGGAAAACCGTTTGAGGATTCTCATATAAACTCCAAAAATTTTTAAGAAAGAAGGAAAA
>CAYSTR010000578.1:0-2195 GCA_964433745.1 uncultured Oscillospiraceae bacterium
TTTCCCTCTCTCGCCAATCGGCACTGGCGGCTACTGTTACTCCCACATACCCCAAGACAGCCAGATCTGTAATGCACCATTCATATGAATACTCTCCATAGATTAGGATATGGGCATCCCTTAGGCCAAAATCCAGCAAACTCGCTCCCAAAGCCTGCACGTCATGTACTGTTTCTCCAAAGGTCTTTGGCACAAATGTATCGCCATCCCTAGTATAGATAAATTCCCTGTTCCCCCATTTATATAGGGCTATTGACAACGCCTTTTGAATTGACAGCATACTCAATCCACTTCCTTTCTGAACAGGACATATTGTCTTTTCTCTCTTATATGATCTTCTGCGTAGCTTTCAGTAATCTTACCGCTAGTTATCAGTGCCCCTATACACTCAGACCGGCGTAGATAAAGCTCTATTGCTATCTTTTGCGTTAATGCCTTGCCAAGCCCCCTATGCGCTTGCTTTACTCCCATATACAGGCTTACGTAGGTCTTAGCCCGAAGTCGCCTTAGGAGTGCAAGTAGCTTTTTTTTAGGGCTTATCTCACCATAGAGCAGATTCCCATAATCCGGCAGCACTATAGAAAACGCTACCGGCTCTTGGTTAAAATATGCTATCTTTACAAAGTGATAGTCTAATATATACTTATGGTTTTTAAATAGCTCTCTAAAATCTTCTTTCGTTATCTCGCTGAAAGTTATAAAATCCTTGAAAGTTTCAGATATGAGAGAATATATGATGTCCATAGCGGTGTCAAATTCAGCAGGTTTTACGTTTTTAATAATATAATTCTTACGTTGTGCGTCATAAAGGCGCTGGCGATAGAGTTCGGGGCGCTTAATAAGCAGCGGGAGCTTGTCATATATATTAGAAACCCAGCGTTCAATCACTATGTAGCCGTTATCCTCAAACATGCGCTTATAGTATGGCTTGTTATAAGGTTCTCCAAAGTATGGTGGGTGGTGAAATTCATTAACTTTCATTCGATATCTCAGCCAGAAACTGCTATCCAGAGGTCCGGTAATACTGGTATAGCCGGCAGCCGTAGCACATTCTTCGGCCTTTTTAAGGAGTAGAGTGGCGCAGGTATCGTCGTCAATACACTCAAAATACCCTACATACGCCGTATCAACATCTGGGTAGACAGTGAGGATACAGCGACCGCAGGGTATATCATTTTGATCGTAGGCTAATATCTTGTGCTGCTTAAAATACCGGCACAGAATATGCTTCTCAAGCAGTATATTCTCCTCGTCTAAACGATTTAGGGTAAGCTCACGCTTTGAATACAACATCGCCGGTATAGACAAAAAGTCTTTTATCCGGTTGGCTTCCTTATCAAAAATTACTATCTTGTACATCCGCATCACGCACCCTCTCCGCGTAAAATAAGAATTTACATTTTGTGCTGATGGCTAAGTTAATTTGCCCTATCTGCTCTAAATATCTCACCTGTTTGGCAGTTCATGGTAATTATCTCACCGTCAAGGATTACTTTGGTAGCATTTTTTACCACTAGGATACATGCGATACCGTATTCACGTGACACCACCGCCGCATGGGAAAGCAGCCCACCAGTTTCGGTTATTACCCCGCTAAGTTTACTAAATATGGCCGTCCACGCAGGGTCAGTACATCTAGTTACCAAAATGTCTCCTTTGTCTAGCTTGTCCGCATCTTGAATATCCTTAATAACGCGTGCACGCCCAGTGATAGTCTCACCACTGCATGGAATACCCTTTAATATAGATTCCTCATTCGCTAAAATTTTTTGAGGTGCGGCTGTATATCGACTTCCAACCTCGTTTGGAATCTGAAAATTAATAAATGAATGATAGTAGTTCCTATTTTTCTCTGCTTTTTTCTGCAAATCTTTTTTAGATGATATATCTTCCACGCCCAAGAAGAATATATCATCTGGCTTAGCAAGTGTACCGTCAGCTGCCCATGCATTCCCTAGCGCTAGGGTTAAGCGGCGGATAAGATAATAGGATCTTGTAGATATGTCCCTAAACTCCTCTCGCATCCACATGAATCTGCGCAATCTCTCTACATCACGGCGAAATCTTTGGGGCAACTTCGCTAGGGTAGCCTGATACTTATTATATTGTTTTTCTACTAAGTCTCTGGGGTTTTGGCCATCAGGCAGTTTAGAAAAATCTTCTATCATATGCCTGATAATTTCTGGGGTCTCATC
>CAYSTR010000579.1:0-2194 GCA_964433745.1 uncultured Oscillospiraceae bacterium
GCGGCGAACCCTTTGCAGTCATAACCGCTATATGCATAATCTCGTGCAAAAAAATTACTGGGAGACACACCGCCGCCGTGTGGGTGCGGTCAAACAGTGTCATGCCGCATATAAGAAGTAAAAACCAAAAGCTCACTGTCACCACTGTCTGTCCCACTCTAAAGGACAGCGAAAACCGCCCGTTCATCTGCTTCACTCCTCAAATAAGCTTAAGGGATTGACATAGTAACCGTCAATGAGCACATCGAGGTGTAGGTGTGAGCCTGTGGACATACCGGTCGAACCTACCCGCCCGATAACCTCTCCCGGACGCACATATGCCCCTACTGGAGCTACTATCTCGCTCAGGTGGGAGTACACTGTTTCAAGTGTCCCGGAATGTCTCATGCGTACAAAGTTGCCGAGATAGTCCGAGTAGCCGCTCTCGGTCACCTTGCCGAAAAAGACGGCGTGAACGTCCTGTCCTAATGCCGCCGCTATGTCAAGACCTGTGTGCAGGTCATTCTTTTTGGTTATTGGGTGTACCCTGTAGCCGAACTTGTCGGTAATACGCCCTGTTACAGGGACATATGCAGGTACAGTCGTGAGGTAGGGGGAAAAAACCGCAATATTTAAGGGGGTATCCACCCCCATGTCCGGACCGCCGCTCCCGGTAAGCGTATCGTCTTCGCCGCTGTCAAACACTATCTCCGGCTCCGGCGGTGTCAAAAACCCCGACAATCCCGCCTTGACCTCCTCGATAAGCATGTTAAACGCTCCCACAATCTGCTCCTCGCTAAACACACCCTCAATGGCAGGGTCGGATGCGCCGAACGTCTCGGCATAGCCCTTTTGCACGGTCTCTAGAGCCTCGCCGCCTATGGATTTTACAAGCAGCAGCACTATGAGAAGTCCTATGCACACCATGACCTGTACGATGCTGATAAACGCTGCACCGTCTGCTATCTTAGGGTTTTTCTCCATCCTGCGCCTCGGCTGATATGTACTCCTGACAGTCCTTGTTCTCGTCATGCTTCTTGCGTATTCCAACATTCTCACCCCTTATATATGTATGCGGACAAGTGTGGGAAAATGTCTGGGGCATAACTGTTATATCTTAAATCCCAAGACCTCCGGTGAAGCAGAAGGTTGTCACCCGCATTCCCAAAGCCTTTTACAGCTGTCAAATCCATTGTACCTATTAAAGGCTGCTCTCCTTTAAAGTTTTTATTATTTTTTCATAAAAAACTATTGACAAACGAGAACTGTTGTGGTATTATGTAATCAAGGAAAGAGTGAAAGGGATGATTCCAATGTACACCGAGGAAGACCAGCAAATGGCTCTGCACTATGTTTTTATTGACAGCAGAACAAGGCGTTATGGTGCAGAGCGGAACGACCCTTTGATAGTTAAATGAATTGTATCACTGCGTTACTAAAATGAGGTAAAGGGACTTTTCTCTTATTTAAATTCTGGATTTTATTAAGCGGCGATTCCCCATCATTAAGGCACTAGCAAAGGGTTAAGTGGATGTTTCTCTTAAAGACGGGGATTCATCAGAAGCAGATGTCTTATTATATAAATTTGAGAAAGGAATTTGTCGGATTTTTTAGTAAGTTAATTTCTGTGGAGTAACTACCCCGGGTTATATTGGAGTTTTCTTAAACTGGGCGTAAATGTAATTTAAAGGAGTTAGTTGAAAGTTAATAATGTGTAGAACCACCCAAGACTGTTTGTTTGGGTGGTTCGTTTTTTTTGCTTGCCCATATGTCTTTAATATGATATACTATCATCATACATATTAAAGGAGGACTTATATGCTGATTTTACCGGCTATTGATATAAAAGGCGGCGAATGCGTACGCCTGTTTAAAGGAGATTTTGCCACGGTTCATAAGGTGGCGGACGATCCGGTGGTGACGGCGGACAGATTCCGTGCGGACGGAGCGACGCACATACACATGGTCGATCTGGACGGTTCATTACAGGGCGAGCCGATAAATGCGGACATATTTATCTCGGTTAAAAAAAGCACCGGATTGTTTGTGGAGCTGGGCGGCGGTATAAGGACACGCGAGCATGTGGAATACTACATAAGCCGCGGGATTGACCGGGTTATACTAGGCTCGGTGGCGGTACACAATCCAGATTTGGTGTGTGAATTAATAAAGGAGTACGGCGATAAAATAGCCGTGGGTCTGGATGCAAGGGACG
>CAYSTR010000580.1:0-2180 GCA_964433745.1 uncultured Oscillospiraceae bacterium
AGGAATGTGAGAGCATTATTGCCAATCTCAAAGCGGGTTACCCGGCGTTGGCAAAGTGGCAGGAGTCAGTGAAAAGGACAGCAAAGCAAACCCGCTACAGTGAAACAGCTCTCGGTCGGCGTCGGTATCTACCTAACATCAACTCCACCGACTGGGGGAAAAAGAGCTTCTCGGAGCGGTGTGCATTAAACACACCGATTCAAGGTACCGCAGCGGATATTCTCAAGCTGTCGATGGGACGGATTGTTACTGGTCTGCAGGAGCGTCCGTGGTTACTGCCTTTATTGCAGATACATGATGAGCTTGTGTTTGAAGTGCCGGTAGAACGCGTGGATGAAGCGATCAGCTTCATAAAGCCATACATGGAGGCACAACCTTTTGAAGCGTTTGATTTACCGATTATTGCCGAGGCATCGGTTGGTGAGAGTTTTGGAAATATAAAGGAATGGGAGAATAAAATGCTATGAAAACAGGACGGACACTGCAGGAACTGGCGGTGGAGCTTGATCGCCAAAACAAAGCAAAGAGGGATTTTATCGTATCAACCGATGCCATGTTTATGGAGGAAAGCGGAGAGCTTTTCAGCCTAACACGGCCGCTTGAAAGCGGTATCCGGGAGGTTACACCGTTTAATATAACAGATTTGTTCCACAGGCAAATCGGCTCGGTGCTAAATATCCCTGCGAAATATTATGACTATTGCCGTGCGGAATACCCAAAGCTACTGGCACAAAACGTCAACGGTTGGCTTGGTAAGGCGAATTCACGGCATACCGTAAGAACGCTTGATGGCAACGCACGAGCCTTTCTCTCAGACCGCTACCGCCGTATCGACAACTGCGAAATAGCTGAAACAGTGCTACCAATTATAGGTGAAATGACCGATGCAAGGGTGGAGTCATGCGAGGTTACCGATAACAGAATGTATATCAAGGTTGTAAATCCTCGTCTGCAAATGGATGTTATGCCGGGTGACACGGTACAAGCAGGTGTCGTCATTAGCAACAGTGAGGTTGGGTTAGGAAGTGTATCGGTTATGCCGCTTATTTATCGTCTTGTCTGTTCTAATGGTATGATTGCCGCCGACAGTGGTCAACGTAAATATCATGTTGGCAGGCAGTCCGAAAGCGACTGGGAGATCTTCAGCGATGAGACCCTACAGCTTGATGACCGTGCATTTATGGCGAAGCTCTCCGATATTGTCCGGACTGCCGTTGATGAAGCGAAGTTTGCGGTTATAATAGACAGGCTTCGCGAGGCTACGACATCGAAATTTACCGCTCCAGTTACAGAAGTGTTGGAACTTACATCAAGTCGTTTGGGGCTTAACAAAATAGAAAACCAAAGTATACTCCAACATCTAATAACAGGCGGTGATTTGTCGCTCTACGGATTGGGAAATGCTGTAACCCGCACTGCAGCCGATGTCGACAGTTATGACCGTGCGACTACCCTTGAGAATGCCGGTTGGCAGATTGTGACCATGGCACCGCAGATGTGGAGGATGTTAAACGGGGGTGCGGTTAAATGAGCATCAGCAAACGCAACAGTGAGGCGTACAGTGACCCTACAGCATATACGGCTATGACCCGCATACAACAAGAGGAGCGGTTGGAACGGCTACGCAAGATTGTATTTATCTGTTCCCCATTAAAGGGTAATATCAAAAGCAACACAGCAAAAGCGCGGGACTACTGCCGGTTTGCCTTAAAAGAAGGATACCTGCCGATTGCCGTCCATCTGCTGTTTCCTCAGTTTATGGACGATCACAACCGGGATGACCGTGAGCTGGCTATATCTATGGGATTACAGGTTTTGGCAAAATGTAACGCCATATGGGTTTTCGGCTCATACATATCCGAGGGCATGAAGCGGGAAATTGCCGAAGCTAATCGGCTAGGTATAATCATCCGTCAGTTTAATAAGAAAATGGAGGAAGAATTTAATGAACAATCTTAACACGAAAACTGCCAACATCCGTATAGAAAATCTTGCGGTTGCTGACTTAATCCCAAGCGACTACCAACGTAAAACAGACCCCACACAGGTATCGAACATTGTTAAAAAGTTTGATGAAGCCAAACTCGGAACGCTCACCGTTTCTCAGCGTGATGGCAAATATTATCTTATTGATGGAGCGCACCGATCAAAAGTCCTGAGACAACTGGGTTATACCCATG
>CAYSTR010000581.1:0-2172 GCA_964433745.1 uncultured Oscillospiraceae bacterium
GGCCGGTGTGAAAGAATACACTTAAATCTCTCTCTGCAGCCAGGGTTACGAGTCTATCGGTGATATAGTCATCCAGAATAAGGCTGTCTGCCAGCGGTATATTCTCCTCCGGCCGGTTACACAGCGCGGTAAGCCGGGATAAGCACCGCTTCACATCCTCCATGTTATGCAGCTCGAAGTCTAGTTTCCGTCGGTATCCCGTTCCAAATTTTATAGCAGGTGCACCGGTGGACGCATATCGGTCCATTAGTACCGTAAGAGAAGTGTCTAGCTCGTCAAGGCAGCAGACATCTATACCGGACACCTCAGAGAGCAAAAGCAATGAACTATAGCTTCTAAGGTAAATGTCTGACACGGTTGGAACAGCAAGTAAGCCGGGGGTGTCTATTTTATATCCATACCACATAACAAAAGTAAGCACCCATTCAATATGGTTTTTCTCGAATATTCGTTTATAAATACCGGGTGTGTTATCACTTTGCAGCTTCTCGTTTACCAGCATGGCCTGCTCGTATGAGAACTCACTCATACCGTAACAATCACCCAGGGTTTTCATAATTGCTCTGAAATAGGTTGTAAACCTGATGCTTTGTATGTATGGCAGACAGGCATTAAACCGCTCGCTAAACGGAATGGATATATCTCGCAGACCCGCAACGTCTAGAGGGGGCATCCCTGCCGTTAAGAGATTGTCACATACATATGGGACTAGGAAATCTAGCACATCAATAGGAGAGCCGGGTATCTCGGAACCGTAGTGCTCGTGAGTATCAATTAACGGTAATGCGGATATTGCCGATAATAAGGTATTCACAATCATAAAAATCTCCCTTTGTTTTATATATTATGTCATATTAGATATACAAGTGGAAAATTTATATAAACACTTGCTTTTACATCCGATTTCATTTACAATAGAAAATGAAAGGATGATAGTATGGAACAGGGGACAAGCAAGCAGCCCATATATACACAGATAATAAACCATATATTATGCAATATAGATAGGGGAGAATGGAAGCCGGGCGATAGACTGCCTACCGAAAACCAGCTGGCACTGACGTTTGAAACCTCCAGATTGACGGCACACAAGGCATATCAAAAGCTGGTTGAGCAGGGTACACTTGTATCTGTACAGGGTAAGGGTACTTTTGTTAAGCCGGATGAGCCCGTAGCGCCTTTGGAGGAACGGCATAAGGTGATCGGTGTAATTTTTCCCGAGAGTACAATGTTCTTTGCGAGCATCTTAAAGCATCTGGAGCGTATTGCCACCTCTGCGGGATACTCAATACATCTGATGTATAACGACACTATCGAACGCGAGTACAATGCCATTATTACGCTCATTGGACGCAAGGTAGACGGCATAATACTCACGGCTTTGCGCGACAATAACCGGCGAAACATCAGCACCTATGAAATGCTCTACAAGAGCGGGATTCCTACAGTTATGCTCGGCAAGCCACCTTTTCATGTGTTCTTTGACCATGTGATGTGTGACGACTACACCGCTGTTTATGATATGGTTGAGTCAATGGCGGAAAAGGGGCATAGAAGCTTTCTCAATATTGTAAGCCCTGTCGATGATCAAATTGCATTTCGTGAACGTCAAAGCGGCTTTTATGACGCAGTCGAAAAGCTTATACCCGAAGCGAGGGTCTTTGCTATTGATATATTTGAGCCGGAATTTATAGACAAAGTGCTGGGTATTATTGACGAAAACGATGTTACCGTGATCTTTTTGGGGGTAGAACAGGTATTTCTCGAGTTGTATACCGCTCTCATCTCGGGTGGTTATGATCTAAAGACCAAGATAGATATTATATGCTACCAAACCTCCGAAACATATTTAAACAGCGGTTTTCCCGTAAACCATTTGGTTGTTCCTAAGGAGGAGATGTCGAAACGGTGCTTTGATATCCTTCTGGACAAGATCGAAGCGCCTCAGGAGAAAAACCACGTACTATCGTCTATCTTCTTTGCAAAGCTTAGAGAAAAATA
This sequence comes from uncultured Oscillospiraceae bacterium, assembly GCA_964433745.1. Classification (GTDB taxonomy): domain Bacteria; phylum Bacillota; class Clostridia; order Oscillospirales; family Ruminococcaceae; genus CAYSTR01. The sequence goes on from CAYSTR010000581.1 coordinate 2,002, forward strand.
ATTCTCTAAGCTTTTTTATTTTAATTATACAACAATATATATATATTGTCAATAATGAACTTGACAAAAGGTTTATATGTATATTATTATGTATATATAAATACTAAAAAGGGGGTAATTCGGATGCAGTTTAGCTTAAATGGGAATAACCTTCAAACGAGCGGTGACAGG
>CAYSTR010000582.1:0-2160 GCA_964433745.1 uncultured Oscillospiraceae bacterium
ATGTGGTGACACAGCTTAACGCTCCGCCATTACTCGCGCCGTGTGGCCGCTGTGGACGGCTTGTTCGCGCCGTTCGGCATCCATGCGCTCTTCCACACAGAAGCACTCTTCGAGCCGACAACCCCGCTTTTTGCCGCGCCAGTAGAGGCACCACTCACAAGCGCAATCATCGGTGAATAGCCGGTGAATTTATCATAAATTCTCGTGTGGTCTGTCATAGACATGAACCTCCTTTAGTTTTGTGTGAAAACGCAAAAAGGGCGCCCCTCCATTTTTATGAGGATGAATTGAAGCGGATTTTTGTGGATGTCATGAACAGCCGGTTCTCTGATAAGGACACAATTATTCCGGCTTATAGGCGGATAATAAAGGCGTTGACTGATAATGCCGACTTGGGGGAAGAATTATCGGTTCTTCGGAATGAGAGCGAGGTACTGCTTGAGGTTATGCGGAGGATGGTAGCAACCACGCCGTCTATCTTCTCGGTGGATTTCTTCTTATTCGGCTTGATGTTACCCGCTGCGTCCTGATCTACCACAACGTTACTCATATTCCAATCAAGAACAGGGTGCTTGCCATGTCTGATTTTACCCTCCATCACAAACTGAAAAAAGTCCTTGCTAGGCGGGGACATTGAAATGAAGCCCTGGCCAAAGGGGAAAACAACAAACCCATGCTCAGCACCCAGTTCCTCCAAATCCCGGCGGATCTTCTCTGCACCATAGCGGTCATAGGCAATCTCGCGAATGCGGAACCTCTCCGAGAGCTTGGCAATGAAAGCAACTATATAGTCATAATCAACCACATTTCCCTCTGTGGTATAAAACACACCCATCTTCTTCCATACTTCATACGGGACATGGTCACGGCGGGTTCGCAGATCAATGACATCCTCCGGTAACCAGTAATATGGAAGGACTGTATATTTATCATCACCGGCAGCCGGAGGAAAGACGAGAACAAGAGAAGTGAGGTCCCCGGTGGACGAAAGGTCAAGCCCGCAGTAACAGTCCCGCCCTTCATAATCGGCTTCATCGATAAATTGCCCGCATGCGTCCCATTTGTCCATAGGCATCCAGCGGATGTCAGCGTTACACCACTCGTTCAAGCGGAATTGACGGAAGTGCATCTCCTCAGCTGGGTTCTGTTTCGCCTGTTCAAAAGCTGCCTGTACCGTCTCAAATGGAATTGTTACACCAATGGACGGGTTCACCCGCCGCCAAACGGATTCGTCCTCCCAGTTATCGTTCTCATCTATGCCGAAAACTGCCGGATAAAATGAGGGGTCGATCTTAGAGCCGTCAAGAACCGCCTTTGCCTTACAGTGTATCTCGTAGCAGATTGAGGTTTTGTCCCGCCCGGCGGTGGTGATAAGGAAGTAAAGTGGCTGTCGTCTTGCATCGCCGGTATACTTTGTCATGGTGTCGAAAAGCTCTCTTGTCTGCTGTGCGAACAGTTCATCAAAGATCAATCCCGACACATTAAAGCCCTGTTTTGATTTGGTCTCGGACGAGAGCACACGGTAGAAGCTGTTGGTATGATGGAAATATATCCGTTTTGTCGACGGCACTAGTTTTGATATGCTGTTTAGGTCATTACACTGCTCTACCATGGCTTTAGCAATGTTAAATACGATGCTCGCCTGGTTGATATCCGCTGCGCAGGAGTAGACCTCCGCTCCGGCCTCACCGTCTGCGAATAAAAGATACAGCGCGATAGCGGCGGCAAGCTCTGATTTGCCGTTCTTCTTGCCTATTTCGACATATGCCGTGCGGAATTGCCGATATCCGTTTTCATCCACAATACCGAAGATGTCCCGGATGATCTGCTCCTGCCACGGCATTAGGTGAAACGGCTTACCGTACCATTCGCCGGTGGTGTGTTTTAGCATGGATATGAAGCCAACCGCAAAGTCTGCTCGGCGTTTGTCGTAGTGGCTTGTCGGTAGCATTAGCGGTGTTGGTGCATGTTTGTATTCGCTCATGGGTGAGCCTCCTTTTTTAGGGAATATAAAAAGCACACAAGTTTCTAGCTTGTGTGCTTTGGGATTATTGGAGTTTTGCGTAGTCATAATGAATTAGTTATGGTTTTGGGTTTGCTCATACTGTTCATTCGGCTTTTTCAACAAACCACACGTTCAACAGCCTTACATTACTGAAA
>CAYSTR010000583.1:0-2153 GCA_964433745.1 uncultured Oscillospiraceae bacterium
GTAACACCGTCCGTGGATGTATAGCCCGGTTTATTGCAATGGGCATTCTAGAAACACGGCAGGGAGACGGAACCTTTGTAACTGATAATGATATATTAGCATCCTCAGACAGTCCGGCGGAACAGACTGCATCGCTCACGGTTGAAGAACTAATTGATATGATGGAATTTCGTAAAACCTTGGAGACAGCATTTATAAAGCAAGCGATCAAGCTTGCTTCGGCTAGTGATATTGAGCGTATTAGGCGCTGTGTCGTCGACATGGTGCGTTTTCGTCTCGACCCAGAGAAATATGCTTATGCTGATTTTAATTTTCATCTATCTGTTGCACTCGCAACAAAGAATAAAACCTACTTTAAGCTTTTAAACCGCATGAAAAACGAGATATTCCCCCATTTCCAACAAAACAACCGAGAGCTTTTAGATTATTTCAACGACGAACCCCATGAAAACATTTACCAGGCGTTTGTGTCAAAAGACGTTAAACGCGCTCAAGCATGTGTAAGTGAATTACTGGATACGAATATACAGCTTCTTCGTGAGCGTCTTTCCAAAGAAAACGAACAATAGATTTAGTAATCATTAGGAGGTCAGTCGTATGAAGCCTAATACACGATTCCCCCTAAACCTTGTTTTTACGCCCGAATGGTGGCATAAAGCTATGGGGATTATTTTTGATTGGGATTTTTTCTTTGATTCACGTTTGCGTATCGAATGCGAGCAAGAGATGACCCGATACTTATATGAACGGTTCGGCGACGTTGGTTTGGGGGAGAAGGATCCGGCAGTAATTCCTGCCTTAGGGTCAGCACATTTATCGGCGGGATTTTTCATGTCCGCTCTGCTTGGTTGTGACGTCCGCTTTTCGGGTTCTGGCGCACCTTCCGTCGTCTGTGCCAATATGGATGAGGATGCTATTGACAAGCTTATGGTTGTCGATGTAGCAGCATCGTCCCACCCTATGGCAAAAGCCCTTCGCAAGCTCGCGGAAGATTTAAAAAGCAGGTTTGGTTATGTTACGGGGGATATAAACCTTGGTGGGATTCAAAATCTCGCCCTCGATCTTAGGGGAAACACCTTATTTCTAGACTATTTTGACCGCAGGGAAGAAACGCATCTATTCCTCAAAAAGATAGCGGCGAGTATAGAAATGCTATTGTTATACATAAGTTCGTTATCAAAAAGTTTGTCAATTAGCGTAAACCCCGCTGTCAGGCATTTTAATACGCCGATAACCCTGATATCTAATTGTAGTATTAGCATGGTATCCCCCGATATATATGATAAATTTATTCTCCCATACGATAAAGTACTTGCGAGCCGCTTCTCACCGTTTGGTATACATCACTGCGGCCCACGTTTAGAAGAGTACATAAAACTATATGAACAATGCGGAGAAGTCGTTTTCTATGATGTCGGTGACAATTCGGATGTAGCAAAATGCCGCCTCGCCGCTCCGGATAAGTTTTTCAATCTTCGTCTAAGTCCGGTTAAGCTTATGGCGGCAAACCCCGACTATATCCCTGTTATAGTTGAGAGTCTTGTATCCCAAAACGGTGGTATACAAAATGCTGGTATATGCTGTATCAACATGGATGCAGACATGCCAGACGAAAACATTCGTACCCTTTGTAAGGCAGTAGAACGAGTGCGTTCTGGTATTCCATCAGAATAATTATTTTCTTGACGGTGTCTATTAACCTTTTATGTTACACCCCCCAGGTCAAGCTTGGGGGGCATATTTTCATATTTTAAGGTGTTTATTTTAGTAATTAAAACGTGGAAACCACCTCTTGTTAACTAGTGAAAGATAACCCGTACTTTTAGTGTTCATACTTGATCGATCTACTACTCGAATCATATGGTTATCGGGGATTAATGTTTCTAATCTATCGGTAACAGTGACAACTGATGTTGGTGATATAGCTTGAAGTTCGCTTCTTCGCTCATTCTCAAGCACCCCTTATCCTCATTATTACAGTGTTTGTTATATTTTTATTATATCACTTTTCCCCTCCTCTTCAACCTTTTTAACCACAGCCCCTTAGCCATTTTAGAACGTCATTGAAAATCTAACGCCGATTTTTCGTATTTAAACCACATCGTTCCTTTGTGCACCGCAAAATTCGTCTGAGGATAAAAAGTTACTTTTTA
>CAYSTR010000584.1:0-2148 GCA_964433745.1 uncultured Oscillospiraceae bacterium
AGGGTGTGACGATACTGGCTCAAAAGGCTATTGCCGAGCAAGTGCATGTAATCTTTATCGTAGACACCGCAAAGGCCGACTATTCTAATCTGCTTAAAGTAACTGCTACCGCAGGTCCGGACGAAGCGGAGGGCACAATAACAATAGCATCAGCGCAGGTTGCTAAAGCAGGCGGACGTATGAGCATGTCTGTAGTTGATCCCAAGGGAAATGTAACTGTTGTGACAGATGCCATTGTAAGTGAGTTCAATGTTACAGTTCTTTCTAAGGCAATGACATTCTTCCTATATGACAAGACCTCTCCCAACTGGGCACTGTCCGCTAAGTATGACATGAACGAAGACGGTGTTATAAATCTAGAGGATTTCATTAAGATTGCAAATGCCATTATCGACGCACAGAAAGGTACACTCCTCAAGTTTAACGAGAGCGGCAGCTTCAAGGTAATGCAGATGTCCGATTTTCAGGACTACATAAACGACAGCAAGCCCAATGTAAACGAAAATAGCATTGCACTCATGGCAGCCGCTATGGATGCAGAAAAACCGAATCTGGTGGTCATGACAGGCGATATGATTGGCGGCAACATGGACGCAGAGCAGCTTCAGGAATATATCCGTCAGATGGTTGCTCCCATTGAAGAGAGAAAAATCCCCTGGATGGTAACATTCGGAAACCACGACGAGGATGCAGGCACAGCTCTTTCCTCCGGCTGGAACAAGATACAGCAGCTGGCATTCTACCGCAGCTTCCCCTATAATGTAAACCGCGCCAGCATGAGCGGTGCGCAGGGCTTTGATCCCAACGGGCTAAACACACATGCAGTAGGCGACATGTATCAGCTGGTATATGATAAAACAGGACAAAAGCCCCTCTTTAACGTATGGGCGCTGGATTCCAACCGTTATGATGTCAGCGGAAAAGGCATAGGCGGATACGACTGGATACGTCCCGAGCAGATTCGCTGGTATGCTAAAACCTCCTCTATGCTGGAAGCAAAGTACGGTAAGAAGATAGACTCTTTAATGTTCTACCACATACCTACTCCGGAATGGAATACCATGTGGTCAAATAAGGACAAGTTTGGTGTTGTGGGTGAGAAAAACGAGGATGAATGCCCTCCCAATGTTAACAGCGGATTGTTTACATCGGTGCTTGCAAGAGGCGATGTCCGCGGAATGTTTGTAGGACATGACCATGTAAACGACTATGTAGGTAACTTCTATGGCGTATATCTGGGTTACGATGCAAATGTAGGTTATCAGACATATGGTCTTGGCGGCAGTGAGAATGACCGTATGAGAGGTGTTCGCGTGTTTGAAATAAACGAGAACAACACATCGGTATTCAGCACGAGAATGGTATACGCAAAGGATCTTAATAATGAAATGAATCCGGAAAGCTCTGCAAATCCGGAAAGTCCTGAAAACTCAGAAAGCTCCAAGGTTTCGGAAGCTTTGGATTTACAGTAAGATAATTAATTAAATCTATCCTATCCCCGTAAATACGGGGATAGGATACCAAGCTAGGAGGATTTATATGAAAATTCGGCTATTTATTTTGGCTTTTATTATAACAATTCTACTGTCGGGAGTGACAGCTTTTGCCGCACTGCCCCAGTCATCACAAGAGGACAACTCATCTGATTCTGTGGCGGATTCGGGCTTCGTATTTCAAACAGATATTGATTTGGAATTGTCCGAACCTACAATAACCATGGAGAATGGTGCGGTGGTATACCGGACATCATTGCTGCTCAAGGATATGTCTGAATTCTACGGTTACCAGATACAGATAACATCCGGTCAAGAGGGTATGGTTGAAATAGAGAATATGGTGGGCGGTGTAACTACACCGGCTGTATTTAAGGATAATAAGGTAAATTTTGCATCCATCGTGGGTGATGGAATGAGTTCAGATATTAAGGTTTGTGACATTGTATGCCGATATCCTTTCTCGGATACCAGCAAGGATAGGACGCTTATCATTGAGGGACTTGACATTGTGACAAGCATAGCCGCGGAGCGCACTATTAAGCTGGCAGGTTCACCGCAGCTTATGCTCTCATTGCCTTATGTAGCACCGCCGTTTTATGCAACCGTATGGTTTTATGTTGTGATTGCTATAGTAGCTATAGCAGCAGTTGCA
>CAYSTR010000585.1:0-2141 GCA_964433745.1 uncultured Oscillospiraceae bacterium
GAGCCAGCCGCTGACAGACAGATACGCTCAATGTGGAGAGGTCGGGGCGTTTTCGTCCCAGATTCTGCCCCATGAGCGAGGAGGCTGCCACCCCCAGTCCGTCACCGAACGAAAATGAGAGGTTTATGACACTCATACATATCTGGTGAGTAGCAAGGGGGATTGTGCCCAGCCATGCCACCAGCATTGTATAGATAAAAAAGCCTATTCGCAGAAAAACCTGTTCCGCAACGGCACTGCCCGATATCCGCGCTATGAGTAAAAGCGTCTCCTTATGAAAGTGAATCCGCTCCCGCATGTTAAGGTACAAGAACCTATCCGCTCTTCTTATCGAGAACACAGCCATAACAAACGCCACCAGAGCCCCCAGAGCCGTAGCTATAGCCGCTCCGGCAACCCCCAGCTTAGGGAAACCCAACCGACCGCCTATGAGAAGATAGTTAAACACGAGATTGACGACGTTTGCCGTAAGGTTTGTCGTCATGGATATCTTGGTGTTACCCGAACCCCTCTGCGCGGCGTTTATCGTCATACCCAGCGCGTTAAACAGCGTTCCGAATGTGATAATGTTAAAGTATGTAACCGCGTCAGCTATTATGTCCTCTCCCGCTCCCGCCAGCATGAGAATCTGCCGGGCAAACAGCACTCCTAAAACCGTCATTACTACCGACAAAAGCACATTTACCACAATTGCTTGTTTGAGACAGTCATTGGCACCCTTGCGGTCATCCTGTCCCCTGCGCCGTGCCACTATCGCGGTTACACCCACATTGACGGCGAAAAAGAGGGTTAAAAGAATCATGCGCGGCTGTCCGGTTATCCCGACAGCGGCAATAGCTTCTTCCCCCAAACTACCCACCATTATTGTGTCCACTATACCAATAAGGCTTATGAGCACCGCCTCCAGTATAGATGGCCATGCCACGCGCAGTGTGCCCAGATACACTTCCTTTGTACCGGGCAGCTCCCCTAGTCGCTTTGCCCTTGGCACAAGAAATTCAGGCGCATATAGCCGCCTTAATCCTATCATTCCCCTTATCTCTCTTTTCTATATTCGTTTACATAAGCTCGTATAGTTTATGTAGGTCATTGGGACGCTCCCACGGCTCACTCATCTTATCCGCAAGCCTTTTCCTTAAATCCTCGTCATTCACAAGCTTTAGGATAGCCTCAATCAGCTCTTCCTCGCAGAGATTAATGATTATGGCGTTGTCCTCGTTTAACTGCTCCCTTATTCCGGCCGTATCCGAAGCTATTATCGGTTTAGCCAGAATCCTGGCCTCTGCCGTGGATATACACCACCCCTCATAACGTGTGGCGTGGACATATATATCGCACTGTTTAAGATATGTATATGGGTTATCCTTTAACCCCATGAGTATAAATTTATCCTTTAAACCGTGGTGCTCGATTAACTGTTCAAGTGCCGCCCGCTCCGAGCCCTCTCCCAGTACATACCAGCGAATGCTACGCTCGGTCCGCTGCAGGAGCTTCGCAAAGGCGGGAATAGCTATATCATACGCCTTTTGCGGGTGCAGCCGCCCAATGGTCAAGAGCCTTAACCCGCCAAAATCATCTGTAAAGCCCTCTCCACTTACAGCACTTTTACGTATACGCTCATCCGAAATGGCATTCTGGAAGATAAACAGCTTATCACAGAGGTGCGGAAAGGCCGAGAGCATGGATAGCTTTACCTTATCGGACACACAAAACACCCTGTCGAAATAATTATAAAACGGCTCATTAAACTCCTTTATATATCCGGCTTCATTGTAGTCCACATGCACAAAACAAGCCTTTTTATCTGCATTAACCCGCTTTGCCACATAATAGGTAGCCGCACCCTCAAGAAATGCGACTGCCAAATCGAAATGCTCGTCCGGTGCAGGCTGGCTCCATGAGATAAAATCCCACAACAGCTTTTTTATATCAAGCCTTTTATATTTTATCTGTAGAAAAATGTGCTTCATGAATCTTCCGATACAGACAGGATTTCTGAACATCGCTTTAAATGTCTGCCACATAATATGCCTGTTTGCCTGCCCGCTGGTAATCGAGGCTTTATAGCATTTATTATTTAGGATGTCCATACCACGCGGCACCTCGCTTACCAGATCCCCAAATGGAATCATAAACATAAG
>CAYSTR010000586.1:0-2127 GCA_964433745.1 uncultured Oscillospiraceae bacterium
CAAAGAGAGATAATTAAACAGGCATTAGGTGAATACGAAAGGAGACCGTCGCGAGCATCAGGAGCTTACGATAAACCATTGCTTAATTTGATCGCTAGACAACCAGATCTCACGCAAGCTCAAATTGCCGCCGAGCTTAACATTAGTCCACGATATGTTGTCGACGTTATAAAAAAGCTTGAACTCAAAAAGCAGTTGATCGTTTCACGTGTAGGTCGCAGGAACGCATACTCAATATGTGAACAAAGGTGAACTCCTATATTCTCTTTATAGGCTGTTTTCTTAGATCTTGGAATTGGCCTCTAGAGAGGCTCTAAACATGGAGACGCCGAGTCATGAAGTTTAGGTAAGACTCTCAGCCTACTTAGAGGGTAGTGCCTTATTAAATATTTGGTCAGTACTAGTACCGAGCTGGTCTCTTACCGAACTGACCCGTGTAAGGGTTATAGTTTCCCTTAGTTCCGAAGTTGTCAAACTGTGTGTTGTTAGGATTAGTTCGATAATGTCCTGGTACAAAGTTCCCCTGTTTAGTCACATGAGGGTTTACATAGTGGCTGTTTCGATTGCTCCCAGTACCATACCCTTGAGCAAAAACACTACTCGACAAAGCAATTATGAACGCAGCAACCATCACTAAAAGTTTCATCTAATTTCCCCCCTAAGCATCTCTGAAATTTTGATCAACTATATCATGCCGCTTATGCTTGAGGCTCTGTTTATTTAGCTGAATAAGAGGGAACTAATCAGTTTTTTATATTATACTATAGATTAACTGTACTATATATAATAGCAATCTTGATATAGCTACTGTAAAAATATTTCACACCTGGATCAGGTCGAACGTACTATCGTGTAAATGGGTTAAGGGGTGTCAATACAAGTAAGGTGGGGTGCAGTCCCAGGGGGCTCCCCCCTATCCGGTATGCAGAGTTTATGGAGAAATTTGTGCGTTTTTTCGATTTTTATCCCGAGGGTAGGGTTTAGTATTCCCTTCTTTTAAAAATCGTTTTTTACGAGGTTTTAATGCGGCTACTGCATGTTTCTGGATGAGCTATTCCAATGGAAGGGATTTATTTCACAAGATCAGGCATACGAAACGGACATGTTTTAGACCAGACTTTTTGATCTAATCTCATTGCCGCTTTCCACATATCTTCATCTGGAGACGCTATGTCGTAGTAATCCTTCCATTCCTCATCCAGCGGGTTAAAGTGTCTAAATTGACCGCTCCGCATTAGGATTATAATTGCCGGAATCTGAAGCACACGCCTAGAGAAATATGGTTTGTTTTTTTCCAAAGAAATGTGTGGATCCCAAGCAAGTGCATCTATAGTGCATCGTGCGCAGTACACTTTATTTACTTCACCATAGGCTTTGAGAATATCAGTCACCGTCCCTTCAGCAGATTGATCAATATTAAGACTAAAAACTTTTCCGCCGGCAGGTGTGTTGTACGATTCATTAAGATGTTTGATTAGGGATTGCCTTACTGCACTTGGTAATTGATTATCGGCATATCCGTTGCTAACCATAACCACCATTAAACATATGAGAGAATAAAGCCGATATTTCATTTCTTCCCCCTTAGTATGGTCTCAAAGAAAGAAAAATAATCCGATCATTAACCCTAACTGTCCGCACACCGAACCCTTAACGGACACTATCATCACGCGACAATAAAAACAGATAAAAATAATTCTGATAATATCAGAAAAGAGTTGACACTATTTATCGTCTGATATAATCTGAAACTAGTTGATAATTTGTGGAGGTTACAATGAGGGCGGTAGGTTATATCAGAGTTTCGACTGAGGGCCAGGCGATTGATGGAGTCTCTCTTGAGATGCAAGCTAGTAAAATTAGATCATACTGTGAATTACATGACATGGAATTGCTTCAGATACTTTCAGACGAGGGCTTGAGCGGTAAAAATATAACAGGGAGGCCCGGTGTTCAGATACTATTAGATATGGTCAGAAAACATCAGATAAGCGCGATCGTGATCTATAAGCTAGACCGATTAGGCCGGAACGTTATTGATACCCTTCAAATGGCCGAGCTTATGAAAAAGCACAAAGTTTCTCTGCATTCCATCACTGAATCATTAAATACTGACTCCGCGATCGG
>CAYSTR010000587.1:0-2125 GCA_964433745.1 uncultured Oscillospiraceae bacterium
GCCAGCGACGGGAACAGCATCCCGATGAGTGCAAGAATTAAAAAAAACACCATCAATGTGGCCTCTGGTGAAACATATGACATCGAGTTTTTTGCAAACAATCCGGGAGATTGGCCGTTTCATTGCCACATACCGCATCATATGTCCAACAATATGCAGCTTGAAATGGGCGGCATGGTATCTGTTATTGTCTATGAATAAAAAGATATATAATAATAAAAAAGCTCCCTGCTAAACTTCCCTGCAAGGAGCTTTTGGCTTTATCAAACTTACAGTGCCGGTTATCTGCTATAATTTCTGCCACAACCACGAGCACCGCGCCCTCCACAGCCGCCGCGCCCGATTCCGCCATTAGCTACGCAATTCTCAAACATATCCACATAATACTGCCTGTCGGCTTCGAGGATATATCCGTCGGCAATAGCCTTATCGAGGTTTTCCTCAAACGCTTCCTCTGAGAAGAAATTGCCGTCAGCATCTCTCATTAGGCTGTAACCGTAACCGCCGCAATTGCCATAACCTCTGCTTACAGGCGAAGCCGCGAATGCCGTTGTTGCCATAGTCAGAGCAAAAACCGCGATGATAGCAACCGAAATCAGTTTCTTACCCATTCTCATTACCCCTTTTCTTAAAATTATTTACCATCTGGTATATCTGAATTCTAAATCTGACATATGGAGATTGTATGGAGATTATTGGAAGTTATTTTTTCAAGGTGACTATAAACTCACTGCCCTTTTCGGGTTCGCTTTTCGCCTCTATTTTTCCGCCGTGGGCATGAACAATTGACTTTGCGACCGCAAGCCCAATGCCAGCACCGCCCGTATCGCGGGCGCGTGACTTGTCGGCGCGGTACAGATGCTCGAAAATATGGGGCAGATCATCCCTAGATATACCAATGCCTGTGTCGGTAACCGAAAAGCAACAGACATCCGAATAGGATTTGAGGGTCACAGTCACTTGTCCTTCATCGGTGTATTTGAGAGCGTTTGACAAAAGGTTAACGATCACTTGGCTGATTTTATCTTTGTTGGCCGATATCAAACAAGGCTCGGTTTGAAGCCTCAGTTCAATGTTTTTTGCTCTTGCTTCGCTCTCAAAGGACAAGAGATTCAGCCTTAGAAGCTCACTTAAATCGAATTGTTCTTTTTGGAGTGGTACATCGGATTTTTCATTTTCTACAATTTTGCCGATTTGTGAGACCATTCGGGAAAGCCGCAGTATCTCTTGCCGTATGCTTTCAATACGCTCATTTGTAGGCTCGAATACACCGTCAATGATTCCCTCAAGGTTTGACTGGATAGCCGCAAGCGGCGTTCTGAACTCATGGGCGTAATCTAGCGCCATTTGCTTTTTTACTTCTTGCTGAATTTCAAGGGTGGAAGCAAGGGCATTTACGCTTTCTATTAGGTCATCGGCTTCGATAATATTTGTGCGGTGAGATATTTTATCAGCATAGCTTCCGTTTGCAATCTCTTTTGTTTTGGCATTAACTAACGCCAACGGTTTTGATATGTTTGAGGCAAAGAATACCGACATTATTAGAGAGATAATAAGCATAACTAAAGCGAATGAGGTAAAAACAACTATCCCTCTGTGGGTTAAATTGGGTAGCAATTTGCAAATATCTTCACAAAAACGATATACGATAATTAAAGCAGTGGCTAAGAAAACTGAAATAATCGCATAAGAAACAATCAGTCTATTTTTTAGTTTCACTCGCTTATTCCTCCAAATCTATATCCTATACCGCGAACGGTTAGGATGTATACAGGGTTTGCCGTGTCTGTTTCTATTTTTGCTCGAAGATTTTTGATGTGTCTATCAATTGTCCGGTCATAGCCGTCAAAATCCATTCCAAAGGCAAGCTCAATCAGTTCATCTCGGGTAAAGGTTTTATTCGGGTATTTTGCCAAGGTCGCAAGAAGCTTAAACTCATTGGGAGTAAGACTAACAGCTATACCTTGTTTTTTAACCGTATAGGCGTTAAAATCAACATCCAAATCGCCGTTATTCCATGAAGCCCGGTTCAAGGTTGAGATGCCGTCACCACATCTGCGGAACAGGCTATTCACTCTTGCCACAAGCTCTCTTGGTGAAAACGGCTTTGTCATATAATCGTCAG
>CAYSTR010000588.1:0-2124 GCA_964433745.1 uncultured Oscillospiraceae bacterium
ATACGCTGCCGATAAGCAATTTGCCTTTCAACCTGTTTCTGACCATAGCCTAATGGTTGTTTTAAATGGCAAAGCAGGGGCCCCAAATACTTCTTACGAAGGAAGCAAGGAAATACCTATCTCCATAAGCCCGAAAAACGCTAATATAACCGCAAAATCTAGCTCACCAAAAATAAATATTAAATATTATAACGATAAAATACAAGTAATAAACAACGGCTGCATACCTGGAGACGAAGTCACCATCACGCTTTCTGCCCAGTTTCAGGGCTACGAAAGCCTGTCTCACCAATTCAAGCTTTATATAACAAACGGCACAGAAAAATAATGGATGATATTCACGATAACCAGTATTGTTATAGTACCATAGAGGGGATTAAACGGATTGACAACTCCGAGATTTGTTCCCGGTATGGGAAATACACGTTCATTGAAGAAGAGAATATAGGAAAGTCCCGCTACTGTGCCAGGTATTGCCATAGGAGCAATTGCTAAGAGATAGATAAACCTTTTAAGTCTTTTAAACAATTTAATCTTTTCCATTATGTATGCACATGTAAATGTCAGCACCGTACCCAACAGCGCTGTTAATGCTGACACAATGACAGAGTTTCTTACAGCCACTGCCGCCGCACCCGCTGCTACATTAGTAAAATCATAGTGGCGCAGCGTTAGGGATAGATTGTATGGCCATATATTCACAAGCGAAGCATACATTGAAATGCCGAAGAACAATAGCATAGCTAAAGAAACTACTAAGCAAAACCCGCATGAAAGCATGTCGGACAGCTTATGCCTCTTTATAACATAGGGTACAGATTTTGATGAAATCGCCCCCGATTGCCTGGAGGATACATACCGGTCGATAAAAAATGAAACCACAGTGGGTATCATCATGATGATGCCGACCACCGCTCCCATATTGAAGTTCTGCTGACCTATGACCTGCTTATACACATCGGTAGCCAATACATTAAAGTTTCCTCCGACGACAGAGGGTGCTCCGAAATCCGTAAATGAATATGTAAAGCAGATAAACACCGAGCTTATGAGTCCATACCGTACATTGGGTAATGTAATGGTCATCATCTTGCGAAGCGAGCTGGTATTCATCGCATCAGCCGCTTCATATAGACGGTTGTCGGCGGCGGAAAACGCAACCATCAGTACCATTAATGCCACAGGAAAGCAGAACACCGATTCTGCTATTATAATTCCGCCTGCTCCGTACAAGGGGATTACTATCCCCATCTTAGTAAACAAGCCTTGATTACCAAAGAGATAAATAAGCGATATACCCAAAAGCATTGTAGGTGCAAAAATAGGAAGCATGGCTATAAAACGAATGGTCTGTTTGAACGGCACATGCTTTCTCGTCAGAATAAAGGCAAGAAAAAATGCTAAGGTTACAGCAATTACAGTAGAAACGGTTGAAATGTATATAGTATTAAATAACGAATTAATAAGGTTTGGAGACGAAAAGTAGTCGGTAAACTGTTTTAAAAAGACAAAAGAGCTGTCCTTAGCTTGAAATGCTTTTATAAATAAAGAGCACAGCGGAAATAAAAGGAAGCACAGGAGAAATGCAAGTATCATAAACATCAATGACAGCTTTACAATGTCCTGCATGGTAAACATTTTTATTTTTTTTAGCAATGTGCCGTCCGTCCTTTCACACTGCAAACTGCATGAGTTTTTCCTCCGGAAGACGTATATATACATCCATACCATCGGATAACGCTCCCTGCACCGCTTGCTGATGCGGAAGATCAACAAGAAACTCCGAATCATCATTTACATGCTGCACCTTTACCGCCACACGGCAGAACGCACCTCTAAACTCAATATCGGTGACCTTTGCATGATAGGCATCCTCGGTATATTCTTTTTGCAGCACAATACTCTCCGGGCGTACAGCGATGAGCTTATCCTCGCGGTTTATAAAGTTTATCGAGCCTATAAAATCGGCGACAAATTGATTTTGCGGTCTGTGATAAATGTCCTCCGGTGTTCCGGACTGCATAATCTGAGCTTTGTTCATGACCACAATGCGGTCTGCCATAGTAAGAGCTTCATCCTGGTCGTGATTGACCATAATGGTCGTTATTCCCAATTCCCTTTGAA
>CAYSTR010000589.1:0-2120 GCA_964433745.1 uncultured Oscillospiraceae bacterium
AAGTAGATTAAGGGTATATTCCGGCTATAATAGGCCGAAATTCAGCCATCAACAGAGAGTCTATTTTGTCAAAGTCGCACGGTTCAATAATGCCCTGCCGGAGCATGGATTTTGCCAGAGCCACAGCGGTGCGGTATAACCGTTCGCGCTCAAACTGCTCGTGTGTCATGACGATTATGTCCTTTCTTGAATCGGTCTGATATATAGCAGACGTGGCAGCAATACCTTCTGCCAACATCATAGCTTTCAAATTTACTGCCGCAAAAAGCGCAGGTAATAGTATGTGCGCCCTTTTTGTTTACCTGATCACGGTTATCGTTCCACCAGGCTTGTCTGCATGTATCGGAGCAAAACCGTTTTATCTTGCGGTGCGGTTTTTGGGCTACTTCCTTACCGCATTGTTTACAGACATCGGCTGATATATTAACTGCTAATGTGTCCTTATTTCGGTTACAGAAGGTCTTAACCGTGTTCTGTGGTATGTCCAAAGCAGCGGCGATTTGCGCGTAGCTTTTACCGCCCCGCCGCATTTGTATGATTGTGTTCTTTTGTATGTCGTTCATGTGCGTCAACCTCCCATTAATAAAGATAGGGAGCGGTAAATTATAACCACTCCCTATATATGTTTTATCTACATTAGCTGTAGATGATATATCCGTCGAACCCAGCCTTCTTTAAGTTTGAAAGCATAGCTTCCGCATTTGCTTTTGTCGAGAATGAACCCACCTGTACCCGGTAGAGCTTCCCACCAGTAGCCGGAGCCTCTGGAGCAGACGTTGGAGTGGTCACTATGGGAACTGTTGGGACAACCGGTGCACTCACACCATAATACTTCTTAACATTACCCATGAACGAGCCCCAATGGGGCAGAATATATGCCGGGCAGTATTTCTTTGCATAGAAATAGCTATGTGTATACACATCAGTATCCGGGGACAACCCATGCGCCTTAAGCAGATACGCCACCAGCTTAGCTGTCGTGTCCTCACTCTGCGGGTCTTTTCCGATACACTCAATAGAAATCGTATCCAAGTTCCCGCCGATGGTCTCCCCGGTGCGTTGTGACGAGCGTCGGGTTGAACCGTCCGCAGCGTGCCAGCCCTGCTCCGACTCGTCTAACTGCTGCCAGATCTCGTTCTTCCACACCCAGAAATGCACACATACCCCGCCCATGTTGCAGTTAGGCCATGTCCCGCGAGCATACTGCTCAGCGGGATTTGTTCCCGCTGCTGCTACGATGTCCTCTGTGTTGTGGACAGTGATACCCTTTGGTTTGCCCGTACCGGCAAGCTTAGCGAAGGGCTTCATCTTACTGCCCACAGGCACATGCCCGCAGACCTTGTTCGCTACAGCACTGTCCGGGGTGATCTTTACTTTTATAGTAATGGTCTCGTTACCGATCTTTTCTGTACGGATTTTATCCGGTGTTAGAAATGCCATAATATCAATCTCCCTTACTTTTCGCCCGATGGGCTTTTGTGTCGATATATCCTGTTATCTCCTCGATGGAGTGGGTGACATTACCGTTTGCCTTGCCGTCCCGGAGAGCCTCCAGACATGCGCGGGTGGCACGTAGGAGGATCAGCTTCTCCTCCAAGCTGTCGTTGATGTCGGACTGCTGTGCGCGTGTCCAGCCCTCAAGTGTGGATATGCGTTTTTCTGTCGCGGATATACGCACAAGGACGGCTTTACTAACATACTTGTACAAAGAGAATAGGAGAGCGAATACAGCGGTAATCGCAGCCGCCCAACGTCCAAGTTCAAACAGGTCAATCAATATTTATCATCCTCTACATTTAATATACGAACCAGCTCACGTCTTTGTTCCAGCTTATCCTTCCTGACCGCATCCTCAATGAGGGACTCAAGCCATGCGTCCATATCGGAGATGAACTCCTGGATAACCTTGAATGCAGTCACCGACATTTCTGTCTTGATAAGCGCTTTTGCTCGGTAGAGAGCCTCTCGCGATTGCTCGTCGGAGAGCTTACCGTCACTGTCACGCACTGCATCCACATAGGATTGGGCAATGTTGGAGACAACAACGATGGCGGTCTCTTTCCAGAGCTCCATGTACTTTTGCACCTTACTGGAACTTGTCTTTTCTTCAAGCCACCCGC
>CAYSTR010000590.1:0-2117 GCA_964433745.1 uncultured Oscillospiraceae bacterium
GTCATATTCATTTTTTAGTGTGAGAATACTCTCCTTTAGATATTCATATCCGTATACTGCAGTCTGTTCCTTAACCAACACACTGTCCTCCCGGTCCCTAATTATGTTATATAGAAATGTTATGCCCCATAAATTTTTTTTAGTAGTGAGGACAAATTCAGATTTTCAAAAAAATTTTAAAATTCATAAAAATATAGTTGAGAATTTTTGGAATATAGGTTATAATAGATTAGGTGTAGATATAAGCTTTCAGAAAGGACTTGTGACGCCCTTGAATAGCACGCGTCACTCACAAAAAATGGGACTAAAGGTATTCTCCAGAGATATAGGGATAGATTTGGGTACTGCTAATACCCTTGTCTACATGAGAGGACGCGGGGTTATCATGCGTGAGCCCTCTGTTGTCGCGGTGGACACAAAAACCGATACCGTTAAATATGTCGGGCGCGATGCCAAAGAGGTCATCGGGCGCACACCCGGCTCGGTTGTTGCCGTGCGTCCGCTAAAAGACGGTGTCATAGCCGACTTTGAGATTACCGCTGCTATGTTACAGCTTTTTATCCGAAAGGCGTTTAACAACAACCTCCTTATAAAACCCCGCGTTGTCATATGTATTCCGTCGGGTGTCACTGCGGTGGAACGACGTGCGGTCAAGGAAGCGGCACTCAAGGCGGGAGCTAAACAGGTATCTGTTATAGAGGAGCCCATGGCGGCGGCTATAGGCGCTAACCTGCCTGTTGCGGATGCTACCGGTTCTATGGTGGTGGACATTGGCGGCGGTACAAGCGAAGTGGCGGTCATTTCGCTGGGCGGTATTGTCGCGGCGCGCTCGGTACGTGTAGGGGGTGACGAGTTTGATCTGTCGATAATCAATTATATAAAGAAGAAATACAATCTGCTCATAGGCGAACGTACCGCCGAGGAGATAAAGATTACTATAGGCTCTGCATACTATTATGAGGACGAGGACGGTATGGATGTCAAGGGGCGCAACCTCTTGGACGGTCTGCCTAAGAACATGTTTATCTCCTCCGAGGAGATAAGAGAAGCCTTGGCCGACCCGCTAACCTCAATTCTCGAAGCAATACGAACAACATTGGAGAGAACCCCTCCCGAGCTGTCGGCGGATATAATCGACCGCGGCATAACACTCACCGGCGGCGGTGCGCTTCTAAAGGGGCTTGACAGGCTAATTGCCCAGGAGACCGGAATGCCTGTGAACATCGCAGAAAATCCTCTGGATTGCGTAGCAGAGGGAACCGGAAAGGTGCTTGAGGATCTTGACAGACTAAAGGATGTTCTGTCGGAGGATGAGGATAGAAATTATTAATATCAAGGGACAGGAGCAGGAGACAGGCATCAGGATGTCCCTGATGCCTGTCCCTTGAAAGCCGATTAATGAGAGATTTTTTTTCTAGTAAAAAATTTAAAATTATATTGGCGATAGTAGCCTTACTGCTGGGTTTTATGGTATATGCCGTATCCAGTGAGGGTTCATCAGGCGTGTCCTCGTCTGTTCTGGGTGTTATCACTGCGCCTTTTGTACGTCTGTCGTCCTATATATCCGGCTCTGTTTCGGATTTTCTGCGCACCTTTGTCCGTGCCGGTGAGATAGCCAAGGAAAACGAGGAGTTAAAACTAAAGCTTCGCGAATACTTTGAGCGCACGGTGGACTATGACCGTCTAAAGCAGGAAAACGAGCAGTTTCGCCAGCTTCTTCGTATTCAAGCACAGCCTGTGGATTATGAGCTGGAACTAGCCAGCGTTATAGGAACCGACCCCGGCGAGAAGTTTTTCTCTTTCACAATTAATAAGGGCAGTCTGGCGGGTATTGAGGCGAAAGATCCGGTCATAACGGCGGACGGTCTTGTAGGCATTGTAACCGAGGTAGGTCCTACCTATGCAAAGGTGACAAGTATCCTCGACGTAGGTATTGACGTAGGCGCATATTCCTCCCGCACACGTGACACCGGTATAATAAAGGGCAATGTTACACTGGCAGCACAGGGAAAATGCAAGCTAATGTATCTAAACCGCGCCACAACAATAGCCGCCGGAGATATTATTCTCACAAGCGGCGTGGGTGGTGTATTCCCCGAGGGGCTTATCATAGGAAC
>CAYSTR010000591.1:0-2113 GCA_964433745.1 uncultured Oscillospiraceae bacterium
ACACAGCTCATGAGCAAAGGTGTGACCGGCTAATGTAGCATGGTTTGCTTCTATATTGAGCTTAAAGTCGCCCAATAAATCATACTTTCTCAGATAGTTGAGAACGGTGGACGCATCGAAATCATACTGGTGCTTGGTGGGCTCCTTGGGCTTGGGCTCTATGTAAAAGTCACCTTTAAAGCCGATTGAACGAGCATAATCCACGGCCATGTGCATAAGCCTTGCCATATTGTCAAGCTCCAGCTCCATGTCTGTGTTTAGAAGCGTCTCGTATCCCTCACGGCCGCCCCAGAATACGTAACCGTTGCCTCCCAGCTTGACAGTCAGCTCGATTGCCTTTTTAATCTGTGCAGCTGCAAACGCAAACACATCCGCACTGCATGATGTACCTGCACCTAATGCATAACGCTTGTTGGAGAAGCAGTTAGCTGTACCCCACAAAAGCTTTTTATTATACTTTTGAGCAAGCTCTAACAAAAGATCGCTTATTACATCCAATCTTGCATTTGATTCAGAGAGTGTGTCACCCTCGGGAGCAATATCGCGGTCATGGAAGCAGTAGTAGTCGATACCTAGCTTGTTCATGAACTCGAATGCGGCATATGCCTTATTCTTAGCCAGCTCCATAGGATCGGTACTGCCGTATGTACGGTCAATCGTACCCGGTCCGAACATATCGTCACCCACGCCGCACATGGTATGCCAGTAAGACATTGCATACTTAAGTGTCTCCCGCATAGTCTTGCCGCCGATTTTTTCGTCGGGATTGTAAAACTTAAAGGAAAGCGGATTCTTACTACTGGCACCCTCATATTTTATTTCGGGTATTCCCTTGTAAAACTCTGTCATATTTATCCTCCGTATCAATTTTTTTCATACTTCATGAGAAATATAATAACATATTACTATTTCTTTGTCAATCAGATTTAACATGTAGAATAGATTAAAAATCATAGTAAATACTATTAGCATAACTAAAGCTTACTAGAAGAAAGGAAATAAAAATAATGACACTTTCACAAAAAGAATCCATGCTCCTACAGGAGCTTATTTCCCAGGAACAGCTCTGTATCGACAAATATAAAAAGCACGCCGCAGAAGCAAGTGACGCACAGCTGAAAAACCTGTTTACAGAGATTGGAAACATCGAAAGCCAGCACCTTAACACATTAAATCAGATAGCAGGCGGTACTGTACCCCAGATGAACAGTGGTAGCCAAAACTCCGGCAACAGTCAAAAGCCTACCGCAACCTATACCGCTCAATCTAAAGACCCCAATATGCAAAAGGACAAGTTTCTTTGTACCGATGTTTTAAACACCGAGAAGCATGTATCATCTGTATACGACACATGCATATTTGAATTTAAGGATCAGGGTGTCCGCGACGCTCTAAACCACATTCAAAAGGAAGAGCAGCAGCACGGCGAAAAAATATATGCGTATATGTCCGCAAACGGCATGTATTAATAAACTGAAAGGGTGCAAATATGCACCCTTTACTTATTCTAATCTATAACAAAAGCATTCTCCGGCGAACCAAGATAAAAGCTATCCCCGGTTTTCAAGGGGTATGGTCTATTAACCGAAAGCTTAGTCCCGCCATTAAGAAACGTTCCATAGGATGATCCTCTATCGGTAAGCTCAAACGAACTGCCAACACGCCTTAGTTCACAGTGTAATGAGCTGATACCGGCAGTTTGAGACGGATACACAATATTACATCGGTTAGGATCGCGCCCGATAGACACCTTATCCGAGAAGGCAAAACTTTTCCCCGCAAATACTCCGCCCCTGCCTGTAATGCGTGCCGCACTAGTCTTAATACCCCCTGTTCGCCCCGCAGCATGAGAAACAGACCTTTTCTTATTAATAAGAATAATTAACAGAATCAAAAAAGATGAAGACAACAAAACACCCGAACCCCAAAATATATACAGCATGAGCTGATTCCCTTGATCGGAGTCTGCAATAGAGACCTCGGATGATTCTATCGGTACTTCGGATTGTTCTGACGAAACAATCTCCCCTTCTGCTCCCTCTGCGACACCCTTTAGATACGAAATATTATTCTCATCTAGATACTGCATGACATAATCAATATAGATAGCATA
>CAYSTR010000592.1:0-2111 GCA_964433745.1 uncultured Oscillospiraceae bacterium
TGCAAGTGGTAGTGATTGTGTCCAGTTATTGTCCCGTCAAGACGGTTTTCTGTAGAGTATTTACGTCTATAATCGCTAGAATTGCGTGATACTCCGTATATAATGTTGTTGTTTTCATTTATTGTCTGACGTTTGGGAATTCCCAGTGTAACCTGCGGCTCTACTGATATTACATTAGGAATAACTATTGTGCCAAGCCTGCCTGCCATACGAAGGGTAAACTGCCAGTCCGTTTCTTGATACTGCAATATTGGATTCCTAATTGTTTTGTTTCCGCGAATAGCTATGAGGCTTCCGGTTCCTGAATCTGTATAAGCTTCTGTAAGGACATTCTCAAAGGTACTCCTTCTATATTGAAAAAAACGTTTACTTGACTTAACATCCATAAGTTGACTGCTAGTAACAAGAGTGACGCGAAGATAACAGTGTTCATTATGATGCTCAGTAGCGATTTGGTGCGGATAGCCACAAAATTCTAATTCTCCGCGCAAATAAACCTTTACAATTTGCATATCCGCACTTTTTTGAATATATTTATTTGCAGTATCTTCAGAAACAAGGCCGCCATAAGTAAGAAATCCATGACGGTTTACACCAATATCCATAGATAGCTCTAAGATTTTATTTACTGGATATTCTCCGTCAATTTTCACTTCTTCTATCATATACCAGGCCATCTTGTCACTCCCGTCCATTTTACATTTAGGTTAATAAAACATATTTTACAAATTAATATGGCAACCGCACATTTTCCATAATCATCACCGGTTTACCATTGCTTTTAAATGTACCGTCACCTAACTGTCCATTACGATTATCTCCCCACCCCCATAATGTGCCATCGTGCTTCAAAAAGAAAAGCTCACTTAATGCCGGATAGACTGAATGCACATTATCCGCTATCTTAGTAGGTAAATCTGCATTCTGTTCCGTGAACCTTTGTCCCATAATATCACTGCTAAAGATTTCACCCCACACCCAAAGGGTGCCGTCATCACGAATGGCAGCGGTACATTCTGAATATGCATATACCTTTACCACCTCATCCATTACATATACCGGATAATTGACCTGACCTACCGTTTCTTTTCCAATTCCCAATTGCCCTTGCTTATTATTCCCCCATATCCACATCCTACCGTCAGCGGTTAGGGCAGTCGCATGATATGCTCCACACGCAAAGTCCACTACATTATCTAAAATTGCGGAAAATTGTGTAATTTCCCAATCCTTGCTGGCCAGCCCAACCGCACCGTAAGCATTGTAACCCGCACCCCATAAAGTACTGCTATTATCCAGTACATAAC
Organism: uncultured Oscillospiraceae bacterium; assembly: GCA_964433745.1. Lineage (GTDB taxonomy): Bacteria > Bacillota > Clostridia > Oscillospirales > Ruminococcaceae > CAYSTR01. The sequence continues at coordinate 1,308 of CAYSTR010000592.1, forward strand.
AATTGTTCCACCCCACCCACATGTTCTGTGCGTTTTCTTTCAGCTTTACTGGTGCTAGCGTTGGTACTTTACGGTTATGTCCTAGACCTAATTGACCCTCGTCATTAAGACTCCACCCCCACACGCTGTTATCTTCACGAAGAGCTAACAGCGTGTCAGCGTATAGATCAAAATATTTCACTTTATCTAGCGCAAGCACCGGATACGGAACGGCATGCCTTAGCCTTCCTTCTGAGTCAAATATATCCTTAATATCTCCATATATATAGTTGCCCCAGTAGTACAAGCTGCCATCCTCTAGCAAAGCTGCAGTATTGTCGGATCCTGCTTGTACCATCAGTACATTTTCCAGAATTTTTACAAGTTCATGTCTGGGTTCAAATGTGCTGTCTCCTAAACCACCAGAATGGTTTTGTCCCCAGCCCCACAGCGTGCTATCTTCGAGAATGACAAAGCGATTTGAGGTTCCTACGCTAACGGAAGCCACTTGCTCTACTATGTTTACCGGTGTTGTGAAGGGACCTTCATAAACACTTCCCCAATAAGAATCCTTGCCTTGTGCTCCCAACATCCAGGCGCTTCCATCTGTTTGAATAGCGATAAATTTTGATCCTGTTGTAGAAAAAGTATTATAAAGGATAGGAGAACGTGCCTCTAATGAAAGTGCCCTATACGATTCCGGTGGGGTCGGGATATTCCCAGAATAGTTTTGTTTTGGCGGTATTGTACCCTTATAGTAGCAACCTGTAAATATGAAAAATAACGATATAACAACACATAGATTCCGTCTCAATACATCACCTC
>CAYSTR010000593.1:0-2111 GCA_964433745.1 uncultured Oscillospiraceae bacterium
CGCAGATTGGTAGCGCGCTACCTTGGGGTGGTAGAGGCCGTGGGTTCAAGTCCCGTCACTCGGACCAGTTGCAAAGCCTGTCTTTCGACAGGCTTTATGTCCACTTGTTATCCCTTGCCGCTGTGGTGGAATCGGCAGACACAAGGGACTTAAAATCCCTCGTTGGCGACAACGTACCGGTTCAAGTCCGGTCAGCGGCACCATATTTTTGCAGGAAGCTGTCGAACGTGAGTTTGGCGGCTTTTGGCGTATAAATGAAGCTTGCTACTTATTAGACTGGTCAGGTGATGGCTATAGCGTGCAAAATGAACAAAACCTCCGTTAGCTTTTTTGGCTCACAAGCACATGATTTGTCGGAATCTGTCCAATGTGGGTTTGGCAGCTTTCTTGTATAGTGACATTTTAAGGGGGGTTATCCATGATTAAGATTGAATACAATCTTGAATACAGTGATTATTTACTCTTTAACGAGTATCACTTGTTTAATTCAGCATCTGGGAAAAGTTCATTGGCAGCGTTTAAATGTATGTTGCCATTTATAGCATTTATGTGCATCTTTATTTTTTTGATTGCCAGAGCTGACCCTCTACTAATTTTAATAGAAACAATTGCATTTTTTATTGCATCTATTTTATGGATTGTGTTTTCCAAAAAGCTTATTTTATATATTATGAAAAAGAATATAAAAAAATTAAGTGAGCAGGGGAAACTCCCGTTTTCTAAAGAAGGCGTACTTATATTTGATCATGATTTCATCAACGACATCGGTATGTTAACAGAAACTAAGACGAGATATTCTTCTATTGAAAAGTTCTGTATTACAGAAAAAGCTTTTTATATATATTTTTCTGCAACTCAGGCATTTATTGTTCCAACATCGGTCTTTTCAACTGACTCCGCAAAACAAAGTTTTATCAATTTTATTAATGAAAAGATTTCAGACAGTCTTTAACAGGGTGACAGAATGAACCAATTTGAGACTATACTATTTATTACATATATCATATGGAACATTTTCGTATTTACGCTCTTCGGTATGGATAAAAGCAAAGCCAAACGAGGGAAATGGCGTATCAGCGAGACCGCTTTAATTTCATCTGCACTGCTTATGGGCGGTATGGGTGCATTGCTCGGTATGAAAGTATTCCGGCATAAGACAAGGCATGTAAAATTTAAAATATTTGTTCCTTTTGCGGTAGTATTAAATATTACTGTAATTGGTATATGGATTTATTTCGTATATTTTAAGGGGTTATGAATTGGTCTACGAGAACATAAAAATGGCACGGTTCATCTCACGTCCTAACCGCTTTATTGCCAATGTTGAGATAGACGGTGTACCTTATGCCGCTCATGTTAAAAATACAGGACGGTGCAGAGAGCTTCTTTTATCGGGTGCTAAGGTCTTTGTACAGGAGTGTGACGTGCCAAGCCGTAAAACCAAGTATGATATTATATCTGTTTACAAGGGCGACAGGCTTATTAATATGGACAGCCAAGTACCCAATAAGGTGTTTTCGGAATGGGTTAGTAAGAGCGGATTTTTTAGTAATATCACACTCATTAAAGCGGAAACAACCTATCAAAGCTCACGTTTTGATTTTTATATAGAAGCGGACAATGAAAAGATTTTTGTAGAGGTCAAGGGTGTAACGCTAGAGGAAAACGGTATTGCTTTGTTCCCCGATGCACCTACCGAGCGCGGCATAAAGCATGTTGAGGAGCTCTGCCATTGTATTAGGGATGGGTATAAAGCATATATTGTGTTTGTTATCCAGATGAATGGTGTGAAGCATTTAATTCCCAATGATAATACACATAAAGCCTTTGGTGAGGTTCTGCGCAAGGCAAAAGGAAAGGGGGTAAATATACTTGCTCTCGATTGCTCTGTGACTGAAAATAGTATTGAAGCAAGAGATTTTGTGGAGGTTCTGCTGTAATTAAAGGAGTGTGATATTGTGAAATCCTACAGGAAAGAACTGACCTTTAACACAAGCACCAGGCGGGCATTTATCAACATAACTCCGCAGGTGGAAGCGGTGCTGAAGGAAAGCGGAATTATGGAGGGCTTGCTGCTTGTCAACGCCATGAATATTACCGCAAGCGTATTC
>CAYSTR010000594.1:0-2109 GCA_964433745.1 uncultured Oscillospiraceae bacterium
GAGCAGGCAGAGACGATCCTATATGTGGGCAAGACAGGTAATGTGCTCACAGGCGTGACACGAGGTTTCAGGGGAGCGGCTCAGTCATGGCCGGACGGTACGCCGATCGCGCGGGTGTTTACGGACTACGATCAGGAGGCGTATACAGATAACATATATGATCTGATGGCCTCCAATGTCATACAGCCGTCAGCAGTGATGTATTTTGATGGCAATGTATTTAGAGAGGACAAGCCCACAGCAGATAAGACGGTAACGGTGACACTTAACCGCACTGATCCGGCAAGCGCGTACTTTACCTATAATATCTCAACACCCATGCCAATTAGCGTGTTGTCTACGTATAATCTGTACTTGTTTTTGCAGGGACTGTCAACGGACAACACCTCGTACCGCATTGATACGTTCTATTTTCACACAGATGATACGCCTCCATATGTAAACAGGACGTTAATCAGCACCGGCACATATAGCTTTAAGGCCGATATTGCAACACCGCTGTTACAGATACCCATGCCTAATAATGTATTGACGATCAATAAGACTTGGGATGCGGGTAAGTTGGTGATCGAGGTTCGGTTTACTAAGAGCTCGCAAACCAATCAGAGCATCGGCATCGTGAGTGGCCCCGGAAAATTGGCGGCATATGTCCGCAATGGCGGGTCGGTTTTGGCTAAAGATGTGTATGATACTCTGTCGGACGGCAGCGTGACAAATCAGCGCGATTTGAATCAAAGAGCAAGCGTAGATGAGGCCGTGGAAGGGATAAACCAAAAGAAATTAGTTACACCATTTACAGCGTTGAAAGAGTTTTTACAATGGATTATAGATCAGCCTATAGGTACGCTGGGAAATCTATATAATTCACAATTAACAGGTAACGATAGTGTCAGCAATGCGCTTGGCAAAGCGCAAGGGCAACTTAACAGTATATTCCTAATTGAGAATCGTGTTTATCAAGGTGAGGATTTGTCAATAAAACATGCTTCTGAAATAAATGTTTCGCCATATAACGGCGACGTTTGGAAATGGATCCAAGCGCGTATTAAATTGGCTAACTGGTCGGGTATATTTGTAGGAGATTATATACAGTTTGCCTGTACAAATGGATATAATATCAAGGCAGAGATTTCGGGTATAGATACGTATTATAGATATGGAAATACCCAAACACCTCATCATATTGATTTTATAAGCCGTGACTGTTGGCCAGACGCGCACCAGTTTAATAGGTCTGATTATAATAACGGCACATCGGTTAGCCCAAGCCCTTGGCTTGCAAGTGATTTATTCGCATGGCTTAATAGCTTATCGTCTAATGTGCCTAATGCGGCAACAGCTAACCCTACACTATTACCTGTTAATTATGCTACAACAGGAGTTTATGATAAATTACCATCAGAATTAAGAAATGTGATTGTGTCAAAGCAAGTACTATTGCCAACAAGGTACACAGATGGTGCAGTATTAAACGACGATAATTTTTATGCATGGTTAAGCGCAGGCAAATTATGGATACCATCAGAAATAGAATTAATAGGACGAGAAATCTGGGGTAGTAAAAATGGTTTATCTGATATGGGTTTTCAACAATACCCATTATTTTGTAGCAACATGAAAAGGATAAAAGGGTTATCTGATGGAGGCAGTAGATCGCCTTGGTGGATATTGTCAGCCAGAGGAAGTACATCTACACATTATGGATACATTGCGGCTGGTGGATTTATTGACACCGCTCCAGCCACATCTGGATCAATACGTGTTCCTGTGTGTTTTAGAATTTCTTAGATTGGTGGTTTATATGCGTGATGACATTTTAGGTAGTATAAATGCATTTCGAATGTTATTGGATCAAAGTGACAGAGAAGCCATAAGACCGCTCAGAGCGATACTGTCTGGTAATGGTACGGCAGATGATAAACAACAACTTGAAAAACTTGAAATAGAAGCACAAAATTTTAGACAAAAAATCAATACACTGTTGGAAGAAAATCAATAAAAAAATTTTTGCCTTTTTAAGTGCGGTATTTTGCCATTTTACCCGCGCCCTTACACCATCAATAAATTTGAGGCCGTAGATTTCACTCATGGTTTTATCCCACATTGACG
>CAYSTR010000595.1:0-2105 GCA_964433745.1 uncultured Oscillospiraceae bacterium
CAACTGCAAAAAGATGTTTTTAAGAATCAACGGAATAGCTTTTGCAAAATTATTATGTGTAAGCGACATATTTTGCACAGCTATTTTTGTTAGTACATCCTTTTGTGTCAGCCTCCTAAGCTTTCTAGAAACGTCTCCAATAAGCTCATTTAATGATTTGTCCTGGTTTATGGTACAGGATAGATTTACAACAGAGAAGAAATTCCTCAATGTTTTCGATGGGAAATGTCCTCTTAAATTTACCGGGATTGCAATAACTATAGGATTTTTATGTTTTGTGTATTTTTGTTCTGCATGATAGATAGAGTATATCAGTAATGACGCAATGTATGCTGTCACGGATGCTTCAAACGATTTTGCCGCCGCTTTTACTTCCTTAGCTTCTAGAACACCGGTAACGATGCTGTGACCGTATCTTGGAAAAGAAGTACCTGTTATCCTATATGAATTAATTTGTTTTTCTTTATTAGTTGTTTTATCTACCAAAACATTAGAAAAATGGCCTTGAAAGCTGTCAACCATATTCTCTTTAATGTTATCATCGCACAATAAAATCCTGTTTTCTGGGTCAAACTCTCCATACTTAAAACACAGATAGTAATAAATCAATGATTTTAAAAATTCCGACGCTCCAACACCATCTGTCAGTGAATGAAACACCTCAACCGATATTCTATTCCCGAAGTACAACACTTTTAATAAGTAACCGTTGTTTTCGGATGGATTAATAATAGCACATGGATAGTTTTTTTCTTCAGCCACTTTAAATCGTCTGCTTTGTGTATCAAAATAGTTCCAGAAAAACCCCTTTTTAAGACGTACAAAAAGCATGGGATATCTACTGAATATCTTATCTACAGCCATTTGAAGCAAGTCACAGTCCACTGTATCACTCATGACAGCAGAAAGTCTGAAAACGGAAGAGTTATTACTTGTTGTAACGGATGGAAAGAGATTTGCCACCACATCCAGCTTGTACCAATTAGTCATTTTTCACCTCCTTGGGATGCTGTCACCCAATCTTTATACACATATCCAACAAACAGGCGGGAATCGCTCCCGCCTGTAATAGTTACCGCTTGTTGTTGAAAATATTCATTATATCAATGTAATCATCATCAATATTGTCTGGCTCCGGTTCTTTACGGTGTGTCAAATCGGGACGTTTTATCGAGGCGCGTCCGGACACAGGATGTGCATTCGGATGCTCTTGATCAAATCCTGTCGCTATGACGGTGATGTTCATCTCATCCTCTAATAACTCGTTAAATGCCGCACCCCAGATAACAGTCGCATCGGGATGTGTTGCCTGTGTTATCATGGAGGATGCAGTCTCAATCTCATCTAACCCTATGTCAGGAGACGAGGTGATGTTGATAATAACACCGCGGGCACCGTTTATGGATGTCTCTAAAAGCGGGCTGGATATAGCCATGGAGGCTGCTTGCTCCGCCTTGTCCTTGCCGGAGGCTCTGCCTACGCCCATGTGCGCAAATCCTGCGTCCTTCATGACGGTGGTGATATCCGCAAAATCAAGGTTTACTAGTCCCGGTACATTTATTAAATCGGATATACTCTGTACACCCTGGCGAAGCACATCGTCTGCCGCCGCAAAAGCATTGGCAAGTGTTATCTTCTGCTCGGATATATATTTTAAACGCTCGTTCGGTATGAGTACCAGAGAATCAACGAACTCACGCAGAGCCGCCACGCCTGCTTCCGCCTGCTCCATACGCCGTCTGCCCTCAAAGGCAAACGGTTTTGTGACAATACCTATAGTGAGGATGCCCAGTTCTCTTGCTATCTGAGCCACGACAGGTGCAGCTCCAGTACCCGTGCCGCCGCCCATTCCGGCGGTTATGAATACCATCTGCGTCCCCTTTAGGAGCGCAGCTATCTCGTCCCGGCTCTCCTCGGCGGCGCGCTGACCCTTTTCGGGATTGCCGCCCGCACCCTGTCCTCTGGTGAGCTTGGTGCCGATTGTTATCTTGTGAGTTGCCTGAGAATGGTAAAGCGCCTGCTGATCGGTATTTATTGATATAAACTCAACGCTCGACATACCTGATTCCACCATACGGTTGACAGCATTGCCTCCCCCTCCGCCA
>CAYSTR010000596.1:0-2103 GCA_964433745.1 uncultured Oscillospiraceae bacterium
TGTTTGTTTCAAAATCAATCTTTTTCTCACCGGCTCGCAGTGTTATCTTTTGCTCCCATTCCAACAGAAGCACACGATAGTCAAACGGATCATCCAGAAGCTTTTCGTTGCCGCGCAGTTTGCCGGTGTAGATAATCTCGGTTACATAGGAGCTTTTCTTTATGCTCTTTATTTTATTCATGCGCCCTAAACCTGAACGCTTGCGGTCTTCCTCCCTAGTACTCCAGGGATCGCCGAAATCGTTCTCGAGGATTATCTCGTTGGCATAGCCTAGATCGTCGCGGATAAGCTCTTTTTGGAGCGTCTTATCAAATATAGACGTTATACCGTGCTCGTCAAACCGCAGTCTGTAGTACTCGTTCTCCGCTTCTCTTAGTGAGCTATCCTCTGTCATGACAGGCAGAGCATCAGTACTGCCAGACAGATAAGCAAATCCGCCCGCCGGAACATCCTTAGCCAGGAGAACACTGTCATTTATCGATATGTAAGAGGAGCAGGGGAAGCTGTGCGGATTAAACACCGTCACACAGTCGCTCTTCTCGGAGAGCAGTACCGCTTTAGCACGATTTTCCACAATATCAATGAGACGGTCACATTCCGCGTAGTTCTCCAAAAGCTCCTCATATCCCACATCCACATGAGTTCCTGTAATATTGTCATGGAACGAGCAGAATGAAATGATGCGGAATATGGACAGAAGCTCGTCATGAGGGTAGTCGGCTGATTGTCCGAAAGCCAGAGCGGCCAGCTTTTCTGCGGCTTGCGCTCTGTTTTCCAGTCTTCTTACCTCCTGCTTTGTCTTGATTCGGGAGACATAACAGCCGGTCTGGATGGGGTTGCCCTCAACCTCCTTTGCTATCTCGGAGATATCGCAGTTATCGGCGTTTTTTATCTTGTCTTTAAAGAACAGTTCACCTACCTGTTTGTGAAGACCGAAACGGTATGTGACCTCGTCCTGCTCCTTATTACCCTGTTCTATCATTTCCGGCAGACGTTCATCCGCCAGTGTCTCCTCGCCGCCTACATATATGACGCCGAAGCCGTTTTTCTCCACATCAAGCCCCTCTAAATCGGGGACTGCTCCCATTTTAAAGGATTGCTCAAAGCCGCGCCCCTTACATTCAGCGCAGCCCTCACCGCCGCAGACAGCACACGGACGGTAGTATGTCCCCTCGGATATGTATTTACCCATAGCGAGCCACGGATACTGCATGTTGGGGGTAATCTTAATGCGTGTACCGTCAAGACCTTGCCAGTATTCTCCCATAGGGAACTTGTATGACAGCCCGGTCAGCCACTCCACCCCGCAGCCGCGGAATATCTGTGGCAGCTGTGCGCTGCTCCCGAAAGCATCGTTTATATTACCGGTGGTGGGGAGCTCTCCCAATGTGTCTCGAGCCCACAAAAGCCCATAAACAAGATTTCTGACAAGCGTCTCGCCTCCGGGCATGTTGGTGTCGGGGATTACCTCACCGCACGCCAACAGCTCAAACCGCCCCTCTTTTAATAATTTTCTAAAAACAGGCAGTGTCTCCGGGTGATTCTCAAGATACGTCCTGAGAACCAGTGAGCACTCTACTTCAAATGAGGCGGACGAGCTCTCGCACATGGAAAGCCAATCGCTAAGACATGCATCCTCCACGACAGCAGCGCCCACGAACTTTTGATTGTTATAGTAAAATGGTTTCTTAAAACCTCTGCGCCAGATGGGATCAAAATGATTAGTGCCGATTATGTAAACATTCTTTTTCTCTTTATTACCTGACATTGAGATTGATTGGCGAACAACAACGCCAATACCCGCCTTTCATCGGTTATTCCTTTATAGCACCGAGGGTAAGCCCTTGTACAAAGAATTTTTGCAGGAACGGATATACAAAGAGTATGGGGAGTGTCGCCACCATTAGCACCGTCATCTGCACCGCTTGCGATGTGATGTGCTTAGTATTGAGCTGTTGCAGTACACCAGAGGCCGCTAATGCCTGTTCATTGAGCACTGTCATCTTGTTGGCGCGCACCACTTGATAGAGAAGATACTGCACAGTCATGAGCTTGTTGTTGTAGACATACATAAGGTTAGTGCTGAAATCAAGCCACTGTGCC
>CAYSTR010000597.1:0-2102 GCA_964433745.1 uncultured Oscillospiraceae bacterium
CAAGGCTTTCAATAATACCGGCTCTTGTAGCGGGTGTACCCAACCCTTTCCGCTCTGGGCAGCTGTCAATCGATTCAGCTTCACGATGACCCGCGGTTTCCATTGCTGATAATAGTAAATCCTCGGTGAAATGCTTGGGCGGCGATGTAAACCCCTCTTTTACGTAAGCATTGACCGGGAAACCACTGTTCTCGGTAATATCCGGCAAGGGACTGTCCTCGTCCTTCTTCTGCTTGCCAATCGCAGACAGGAATGCTGCTTCAATAGCTTTCCACCCGCCTTGAATGACCGTCCTACCCTTAGCAGAGAAGCTCTCGCCCTCACATATGGCTGTGACAACCGTTTCTGAGAAGATATGTTTCTCCGAAACCGCAGAGATAAGCCTAACTGTTATCATATGAAGAATATTTCGCTCCGCTGTCGGTAGGGATGATAGGTCGGCTTTTGACATGGTGCGTGTCGGGATTATGGCATGATGGTCGGATACCCCCGTGTTATCCACAATCTGCATATGATTAATAGAGTAAATATTAACCTCAAATGGTAGTATGCCTGCCGCTCCTCTCACAAGCGCCGGAATACCATCTGCCATATCCTCTGTGATATATCTCGAATCCGTGCGGGGATAGGTACACAACTTCTGCTCATATAAATGCTGTACACAGTTTAATGTCTGGGCGGCGGTGTATCCGAACAATCGGTTAGCTTCACGCTGCAGGGTGGTGAGGTCATATAGCTTTAGAGGTGATACGGCTTTTTCATTCTGCTCAACCGATGTAATGACTGCAACCTTATCATGACAAGCTTTGCAGATAACATCAGCCGTTTGCCTGTCTTTTATCTTCTCACCGGACAAGGTAAATGTACCGAAATCGAGGATCACTGTATAAAAAGGCTCCTTTGTAAATCCTTCTATAGCCGCTTCACGTTCCACAATCATGGCAAGCGTAGGTGTCTGTACGCGTCCCACCCGCAACTGGGCGTTATATATAACCGAGAACATGCGGGTACAGTTTAGTCCTACAAGCCAGTCGGCTCTCTGACGGCAGAGTGCAGCTTTATACAGTCTGTCGTATTCAGTACCGGGGCGTAGGTTGCGAAAGCCCTCTGTGATAGCTGTTTCTTCCATCGAAGCTATCCATAAACGCTTTATGGGCTTGTTACAAGAGGAATACATATATACAAGACCGAATATGATTTCCCCCTCTCTTCCCGCGTCGCAACCATTTACAACATATTCGATGTCTGTCCGTTTCATTAGCTCACAGAGGATTTTAAGCTGCTTTTGCGTCCCTTTATTAGGGACATACTGCCATTCCTTTGGGATGATGGGTAAATCCTCATACCGCCACTTTTCATATTTCTCATCATAAATCTGCGGCTCTGCCAGACCCAGTAAATGTCCCACGCACCATGAGATAATATAATTATTTCCCTCATAACTGCCGTTACGGCGTGTTTTCGCACCTAAAACATCTGCAACGGATTTTGCTACAGAGTTTTTTTCTGTTATTACGAGTATCATTTCTGCCCTCCCTTTTTTGTGAGCGCGGGGCAGTATATATTACCACCCCGCACTCTTATGTTAATTTATTTCCGTATCTTCTTTAGCTTCCGATTCAAGAAAAACCAACAAACAATAGCACCTATAAAGCATAGAGCCGACAGGAAATATGTTAAAACAGGATAATCCTCGCCGGTCTTAGGCACAGCTATGTAAGCCATTGCCGAACCCTCTCGCATATTGGTCACTTCCACGACAGTAGTTTTACCAACCTTGATGGCAAACAGGATTTTAGCGGTTTCTTTCATGAAACCCTGTGGAGCAGTCTGCTCAAGCAGATAATACCGTCCTTCGGGCAGTTCCACAACCGCCTTACCGTCACCATCGGTAGTAACCTCATCTACCTTACCGCCTTTCTCGGTATACACACCGAACACCGCACCGGACAGCGGTTTACCTGTACCCTCGGCTTTCTTTATAAGCTCTAGTTTACCCTTATCCGACTTGGAAATAGTAGTCCAGTCGTCCTCACCATACACCCACATGTCCCCGCGCCGTCCGCCAACAGCCGGGTTGGTGGGACAGCTGCCGTCCGTGA
>CAYSTR010000598.1:0-2100 GCA_964433745.1 uncultured Oscillospiraceae bacterium
TGTCCGCTTAAAATTAAAAGCACGATAATAACCGGGAGTATCACAATAATCCCGTTAATAATTATGCTGTTTAGTTTTACGGACAATTTGTTCATATGTACCTCCGAAGTGCCGTTACTGTTTAGTATAAACTATATTCATAGTTTTGTCAAGATTTTTTTCATCTGTTCTTAGTATTGACTTAAACGACCATAACTGTTATAATATGACATATTAACATAAAAGGAGCGGATTTTTTGGGTACTCTAGGAATTTCACTCTTGTTTGTCGGTATTACGCTTGTCATGAACGGTGTAAATCGCTACTACAAGCTGGACGCAAAGTCCAACGCATTTATCAATGTTATCACCGGCTTTATTATCGTGGCGCTCAACCTTGTAATGTTCACAAAAGCAGAGGGTTTTCTCGATTTTCAGAATGTGGCCTCCGGTTTTCTCTTTGGTATAACCTACATATTTATCGCCGCAAACTATCTTCTGAACCTTGATTTACGCCCGTTCGGGTGGTATTCTCTCTGTGTGGCTATATGGGCATTTATAATGTTCATTATCTCCCTCATAGCAGGTGACTATATGTTTGCATACCTATGGGGTGCATGGTGTATTTTATGGCTGGATGGATTCTTGGAGCTTGTCCTAAAAATTAACCTGTCGAAATTCTTCCCCATTCTGTCTATTGCCGAGGGGATATTCGCCGCTTTTATTCCCGCAATTATGATGCTTACTAATAACTGGTAAAGAGCTTCTTATGTAGGATTGACCCGTCGGTCAATCCTTTTTTTTCGTCTTTGTTTTTTATATCCTATATATTTAACTTCTTCTCTTTTTACTTCCTATTCATCCTTGACAGCTAATACGCTGAGTGTTCCGGTAACAGTCGCACCGGCTGCTACAGTAACTAATGAGTTGTTGGTCAACGATACAGTGTAGGTTACAAAACCCTGTTCTACATCATTGTCAAACACTTGAAACGCAACAAAATCTGTTTCAAGCACGGCCGCTGTACGTGCAAGCGTGAAGGTCGAACCGATGGGAACCGGAGTTCCGCCGTTTATACTGCGGAATATCTGGAAGTTAAGGGTTACGACTGCACCTAGCGGCAGACTTGCAAAGCCCGTGAAGGTAAGCAGATTATCGGTTTCACACATACCGAGCGTATCGATCGACACGGATGTAATCGGAATCGGCTGTGTCAACGGGGTGGTGATTATGGGGAGAGGACCAATTGTTCCCGTTGATGCATTAACTTCGGCCTGTCTGCAGCAATCTATTTCGCAGCAGCACTCCTCTTTCTCAGGCTTTCTTTCCTTGTGCTTGCAGTAGCAATAATCTACATCAGGATAAAAGCTCATTTTTTTATCTCCTTTATATTTTTTCCGGAAGCTAAACCCTTAAGGTTTGCTTCCAATATCATTATATTCCCTCCCCTTTTTTTTGTGCATTGTTTTTTCTATTTCTTATAACAATTAAAAATCGGGTATGACCTTAATGGTCACACCCGATTTTTTAAGCGTTATCTTACTTGCAGCAGCACTCGCCGTCTACGCAAGCCATGTGCTTGATAAGATCGAGGCACTTGTTTGAATAGCCCCACTCGTTGTCGTACCATGACACGAGCTTCACAAAGGTATCGTTGAGCATAATGCCCGCCTTTGCGTCGAATATAGAAGTTCTGGAATCTGTGATGAAGTCGGTGGAGACAACAGCGTCCTCGGTGTATCCGAGTATGCCCTTCATAGAGCCGTTAGCTGCTTCCTTAATCTTTGCACAGATTTCCTCGTAGGTGGTGGATTTCTCAAGACGAACGGTCAGGTCAACAACCGATACGTCTGTGGTGGGTACGCGGAACGCCATACCGGTCAGCTTGCCGTTAAGCTCGGGGATGACAAGAGCAACAGCCTTAGCAGCACCTGTAGACGAGGGTATGATGTTTGTAGCAGCGGCGCGTCCGCCTCTCCAGTCCTTGTTGGAGGGAGCGTCAACCGTCTTTTGTGTGTTGGTTGTGGCGTGAACGGTTGTCATCAGACCTTCTTTTATGCCAAAGTTATCATTAATAACCTTAGCCAGAGGAGCAAGACAGTTGGTGGTACATGAAGCGTTT
>CAYSTR010000599.1:0-2096 GCA_964433745.1 uncultured Oscillospiraceae bacterium
CGGTTAGTTGATATAAGTTGAGTTGGTTGTACCCTGTACCGTTCGCCTGACATTTTGTGCGGAACGCTCCGATGGTTTGATTGCCTGTAGGAGCCTTTCCGGATAGAGAGCGTATCTTCCCGCCGGTTTCATGTCCGAGATATGCGCCGATGTAAAAGCAATCCCGGTCACCTTCTGTCGTTCGGCTGAACGCCTGAAAGCTGAACCGGGAGTCGATGGTCTTGATATTGGGGAGTCTGCTGATCTTAACCGTGACCACTGTTCCGGTACGGGAGAGCATATATGCAAACTTGGGTATCTCGATCATTACATCCCCGTCATTTCCGGTTGTGATGTCAGCGGGAGTACCGTCTGCTTTCTGTGCGAAGTTCTGGGGATTGAGGTAATACTGTACCATGCCGTTCTTGAGTACACATGGTCGGATGTCGCGGAAAATCTCTTTGTAGTCCCAGTTGTCGCTTCCCTTTTCCATCCCCACACAATCATCGGTGTAGGTTACCCTCGTCAGCGGGTCGCTGTTGGTCTCGTCAATCTGTACCCCATAAATAGCTCTTGGGGTATTGTCCCGGTACGGACAGCGGATCATGCCCTTAGCCATTGACGAACACCCCCAGTGTTGTAGAGATTGCACTTGATGGTGCCGCTTTGAGGTAGATGGAAACCTTGCCCACTGAGCATTCGGTGTACCCTCCACCGATTGCGGTAAGTTTGTCGAGATCGCCGAGGGTATTAGGTATTATATCGGCTCTGGAATTTGCTTTTATACTAGCGATGGTTACATCAATCCGAACACCTCCTGCAATGGATGTGTATCCGGTGGTGGGGAGAGTGTATGGGATTTCCATGTAGCAGTAAGGTGTGATAGGGAGGGTAATGTTTCCGTCCGATTGGGTATAGGTTTGCTCGCCGATGGTTATGGAAGTGGTGAGACCGTCTGCGCCCTTTTCACCCGGCGGACCCGGTGCTCCAGGTTGCCCCGGCTCGCCCTGCATGCCGGTAAGCTCCCCCGATTCATACTTTTCTTCAAAGCTTTCTCCGTCTGAAAATGTGATCATAGAAGCGTTGCCGGTTTCTATGGGGACATAGTCGCCAATTGGCTGTTTTCCATCATTTAGCTCTCGGATATTTTCCTGTAGGCTCATGAAATCTTTATAGGTGAACAGTCTAGCCACCTTTGTTCCGGCTGTGTGCATGACGGGGGTTCCTTCCAATCCCCTCTGGCAGCCGCTAAGCACCCCATCTGAGATGGCGTTGTAGCGGATTGTTTCGATGTCGCCAATGGTGGCGAGGTTTGGGGGTGCTGGAAAAACGGAGGTATCCTCTACGTGAAGGATGGTGTCAGCGGCGTTTATCGCCTGCGATAGTACCGTTATTGGACTGAATGGGATACCTGGGTACTTTTCTTGCAATAGTATGGCTCCTTTCAATTGGGATTTGTGTATGTGAAAACCCCAGGCGAGAAAGCTTCGCTTTCGAGCTTGGGGCTGGAGTTGTTGTAAATTATGTGCTGTTCATAATAAATATAATGGGAAATTCGAATTAGAATACAATACATTTTTTAAGATTACTTTAGATAATGCAATATTATGTCATAACAATCTATCAACGCTTCATAATCAACCCACTGCTTATCTAAACCATTATGTTCATTACCTACTTGGCCAACTTCAAACAATTTATAGAATTATGTCGTAGGGCCGACATACACAGGAATATTATTCTTCAAAGGTTCTTTATGATATTTAAATTGATCGCTTGTAATATCAATAATTAAGTCTTCTACAACAAGCCAAGTATGAGACCATTTATCATTAAAATCATCGCCATAATATGTACCATTTACATATTTAACCGGACAAATACCATTGTCGATAAGATATTGAGCCAAAATATCACTTGCATGACCACACTGCCCGTTAGGAAATTTCCTGAAAAACTCTTCCTGTTCATTGTTATACTTTGCGGTTTCGATAGCTCTTCGAAAATTGGATACCAATATATCTATTATTTCTCTTTCTTTGGGTGAATTCATTTTTGCTTTACCACCTTAATATTGATTTCAGTCTTATACTACGGTTTTACTATTTATTCATTAA
>CAYSTR010000600.1:0-2095 GCA_964433745.1 uncultured Oscillospiraceae bacterium
ATAGGAGGGATACCATTGGATTCCATAAATGAAAACGAGCTTCACATAAGTGAAATAACATACGAGCTGCCATCGGCAGCGGCAAAAGCAATCACTGCAAAACACGGCAGATTCCTGTTCGTAGCCTACGGCTGCGCTTTGACCGAGCGTCAAACTGTGAGTGGTGCATTTGTCTATACAGCGGTTAATCTCACCACAGGCAAATCAGAAACACTCAGCCGCCGTAAAATCCAGCTTGCGGAGAGCGGCTTCGGTAGTATGGTGGCAAGGATCAACCGACTATCCATCTGCGGGGATAGCTCCCTAAATGTAGATAAAAAGCCGGGCGAATGCTCTAAACACGATTCCCTGCTCAAAATTTTGAACCATATCTTTTGTGAGATTCTGCCCCTATATGGTTACGCCGTCAGAGAGAAGCAAATCGAGCTGGCGGCACATATCCTCACCGTGACTGGCCACAGAGCCGTCACGCTGGCCGAGTCCGAGGTGGGTACGGGTAAGACCCATGCCTATCTCATCGCCGCTGTACTTGCCAAACGTGGGCGGCTCAACGATTCTTGGCTACGAGGCCATTATCCCCGTCAGAGCTGGGCGGAATCGGCATATATGCCGGTAGTCATCTCGACATCCAGCATTGCTTTGCAAAACGCAATTATGAAGGATTACATCCCCGAACTATCGCGGATTCTATTGCGGCACGGGATTATAAAAACCCCGCTGACGGCGGCTCTGCGTAAAGGCAAGGAGCATTATGTCTGTGAACAGCGGTTACATCGTTTTAATGCAAACACCGATGATAAGACGAGGGCACTGTTAAAGCCATTTGTTGGAGTTACTGCTCCCTTTGACCTAACCGGCGCCGACAGCCTGTCACCACACATGAAGCGTAGGGTTTGCGTTTCCGGCAAGTGCGGCGACAACTGCCCTCGCATTCAAAGTTGTCGCTACATTAAATACATGAAAGAAATAAACGACCCTACTGTAGATTTTCAAATAACCAACCACAATTATTATCTCGCCGATGCGCT
This sequence comes from uncultured Oscillospiraceae bacterium, assembly GCA_964433745.1. Taxonomy (GTDB): domain Bacteria; phylum Bacillota; class Clostridia; order Oscillospirales; family Ruminococcaceae; genus CAYSTR01. Next base: position 1,029 of record CAYSTR010000600.1, read on the forward strand.
ACACCGCACAGGTGGTAAACGCCCACTTCTACCGCATTACCAACTTGTGATTATCGACGAAGCCCACAAATTTCGACATGATTCGTTAAATAATATCAAATAATTGTCAGTTTCAATGTATCTCCTGTTATGCCATATAATTCCATACATCATCTGTTCAAAGATTGCTTCTTTTTCAATATTTCTTTAATAAGTACATGTTGTTCAACATTCTGCTCGTTATCTTCAAATTTCAGTTGTATAGCAATATCTCGTCTAAACTTAGAAAAAGCAACATCATTCAGCTTTACTTTATCAGAAATATAACCGATTATTAGACTTTTGACATAGTTCTCATCTTTAAAATATTCTTTATTTATTCTAAAAAGTTCTTTTATGTAAGAATCTGGGTATAAAACACGCTTTTGAACCAGCTCGTCTGCTTGGTTTATGTGGAGATTATATAAGTCTTCTAATTTGAATGTACTTAGGTGTTTTGACACAGGAGTATCCTTAAAATGCCTTATATTTATTTTTTTGGTTATATAACTAGCATTAATTTTATCTAATTCGACTTCAAAGTTAAAGTAATCACCAATACTGTCAATATATGGATTTAGGCTTTCAAAGCTGAATTCATCATCATTTCTTTTCAAAGAACGATTACAAGGTGCGCAAGATGGAATCATATTAAACAGTGACATTGAAAAGTAAGGGTATTTATCTTTTGATAAAAAGTGGTCTATATCAGCTCTAACCTTACCTGAGTTGGAGTAAATGGGAGTTATATAATTAATATTGCAATAGGGGCATACCCTAACCCCGAAGTTAAAAATAAAGAGATAATCGTTCCATTCTCCAAGTAGATCTTCATACAATTCGTAATTTTTTGATGTTATTGTTAACAATACATTATTAAATGCTTCCTTGCATTCCTTATCACTACTAATCTTTGAGTCACCCATTTCCTGTAGAAAATCTACTTCATATTCTCTAAAATACTTAACAGCAACTTTAATTATTTCTTCTCTTAAACATCTACTCCAATGACTGTTATGCGATAAATTTAAATTATTTTTTGCTTCTTG
>CAYSTR010000601.1:0-2089 GCA_964433745.1 uncultured Oscillospiraceae bacterium
AGCGTAACATATTGTTGCGTTTCGTCTTCGTTGCGTTCCGTATAAACATACTTATTGAGCATGTGGTCAAAGCAGAAATTTTGCATATTGTCCTTCAAAAATGCGATAACTTTATCTTCCTTTAAGTCTGCAAGCCAAACAGTGTCCCAACCTTCCTCATAAGTACCATGACGTAAAGAAACAACGGCATATCTTTCGTCAGCCGAAATGCCAATTAGCCGTGTATTGCAAAACGAAGTGTGTTCAAGATACTTTTTGTTTTGTTCTAAACTGTAGATTCCCATCATTTCAAGGGGTTTTTCACAGGGTATCCAATCACTTGAATGCGGACGAAAGGTTTCAGCCTCCGGCACTGGGAAGATACCGTATATCCCTGTCTTTATACAGTATTTCCCGACAACACTCTCCATCTGATAGGAAAGCTCGGTTGATTTATTGTCAAGTATTTTACGATATTTCACAAATGCATCCAACGCACCTTGTATATCCATTTTGGAAATGCTCTCTGTAAAAGCCGCCGCATAGCGTTTGCTTTGCTCTTCTAAAATGCGCATTGCGGATACATCTATAATCCTTGAAAGCATATAAGGAGCGGCCGGCAAATCGCAAAAAAGCTTGCCTACGAGCTGTGAGGGTTTACCATCAAATGCATCATCGTCCATAAATACCAATGCCCCATCAGGGCTAACGGATAAGATTTTATTGTTAAATGTGTGCAAGCACCGATTGTTTTTAATACTTAGAAGCTTATTGCCATCAATAGTATAAAGCGGATTTTCGCATCGCATATTTATCACGCTATCTCTTCCGATTTGATTACACGGCTTAGCTTCAAGATACAATAGAGTTTCAGCATCCCAACAATGTAAATACCCGTTTAGAGTGTACAGCGCAGTGTCGGCACAATAACAACAATGATTTACAACTGCGTAGATTTTATCTTGATTGTCAGACAAATAAACTTCTTGCAATTCTGCCGCGCATCCTAAATTTTCGCTCTCATGCTCTCCCTCACCCTGTATACCTTTGCGATATATTGGTTGATATGGTATTTTAAGCTTGATAGGCTCCTTTTGGGGGTCATCAATTATGATAATATCCCTCTCGTCAATGGCTCTGTTGGATCCGACTGACCAGTCGGAATAATCAAATGCTATGATTCTCTGTCTCGCTTTGTCATATTTGAAATGTGTTATTTTAGTTATCTTTTCAAATGCAAACGGCTTCTCAATTTGTCCTGTCAATACATCTAAAATACTTAAACTTTCACCATCAGAAACCAGCATACGGCTGTTATCAATAAAACTTGCATCTGAAAATGCCGGTAAAAAACGAGTAACAACCGTTCTTTGTTTTATCGCTTCACACAGAAGATTGTCCTGAGGCAAGCTATCCGCTTCGCTATAGAGTGCCAACGCTTCTTCAGGTGTGCCCCGCTCAATAAGTAACCATGCCAGACACAAACGTGCTTCATCTTCCTGTGAAAAAACGGCCACATTGGCGATAGCTTCTGTATCCTCAATCCTTCCATTTCGCCACATATAAAGGCTATAATTGTAGACACACAAGAGGTTTCGTGGGGCTAACTTTAACGCCCTCTCCCAACACCCCTTCGCTTCCTCTTCCATACCCAAATCCAAAAAACTAAGCGCACGGTTATTAAGCGAATCCGCCGAGAGCTGTGAAGCATCACTTTCCGGTCGAGGGTATTCGCTTCCGGTTACAGCCTTGTAAATAACCGCAAGCCTTGTAAGAACCACACCAAAATCCCGCATTCGATTTTCGGGCTCGCTCTCTAAGCATACCGCAAGCAACTCCTTCATTTGCTCCGGCATTGGTACGCATGTCGTATCGAAGTAGTTACGGCAATTCGTTCCCGCTGCAACGCCGCTTGCCCACGGATGAGAACCCACATACATCTCAAGCACAGACACCGCCCATGAATAGATGTCGGTTTGCCTTGTTAAATTTTTGCCGTCCATCTGCTCCATAGAGCAGTAAATAGGTGTAAATAAGGGCGATGCTAAAAACAGGGTTTGCTCCGAATCGGCAAACTCGGTGGGTATTCCCACTTTACCCTCTGGCATGG
>CAYSTR010000602.1:0-2086 GCA_964433745.1 uncultured Oscillospiraceae bacterium
ATAATGCCCGGTTTGCCGGGATTTGATATAGTGGGGCTGCCCGATGCGGCGGTCAAGGAATCCCGCGAGCGTGTCAAGTCGGTCATAAAGAACATGGGGCTTTTTCAGCCCAAGGGGCGGATAGTCGTAAACCTTGCACCCGCTTCCCTCAAAAAGAACGGAGCTTTTTACGACCTGCCCATCCTCATGGCAGTGCTGAGAGCCGCCGGACAGTACGAAGCCGAGCTTACCGACACGATTTTTATTGGTGAGCTGTCCCTCTGGGGGGATATCAGACCTGTCTCCGGAGTGCTTCCCATGCTGTTGGGGGCGCGTGAAAAGGGTATAAAGACGGCGTTTGTGCCGTTTGCCAATCAGAACGAGGGAGCGGTGTGCGAGGGGCTTACGGTGTACGGTGTCAGCCATGTAGACGAGCTTTTGAGCCTGTTCGCCGGAAAAACTACCCTGTTCCCCGCTATTGCTGTCCCCCCTGCTCCTGTGCGGGAGACTTTGCTTGATTTCTCCGAGGTCAAGGGACAGCGCGACACCAAGCGCGCTCTGGAGATCGCCGTAGCAGGCGGGCACAATGTACTTATTGTGGGACCTCCCGGTTCGGGCAAGAGTATGCTGGCTAAACGCATACCCACCATTATGCCCGACATGACCCCCGAGGAACAGCTGGAGACCACAAAGCTGCACTCCATTGCGGGTGAGCTTACCCCCGGTCAGCCACTTATTACCATGCGTCCGTTCCGCTCCCCCCACCACACCGCTTCGGATGTGGCACTGTCGGGCGGCGGTTCATTTGTTAAGCCAGGCGAGGTATCACTCTCCCACGGCGGTGTTTTATTCTTAGACGAGCTGCCCGAATATCAACGCGATGCCATAGAGGTACTGCGCCAGCCCATGGAGGACGGATACATCACAATATCTCGCGCCTCCGGTACATACACATACCCCTGCTCATTTATGCTGGTCGCCGCCATGAACCCCTGCTCCTGCGGATACTTCGGCGACCCCTCCGGACGCTGCCGCTGCTCGGAAGCAGACGTAAAAAAATACCTGTCACAGGTATCAGGACCGATACTCGACAGGATAGACATACATGTAGAGGCTGCACCGCTGGACTTTGACAAGCTGTCCGCCAAGGTAAAGGAAGAGCCGTCCTCCGAGATTAAAAAGCGGGTGACATTGGCACGTCAGCGCCAACAAGACCGGTACGGCGGGACTATTACAAATGCAAAGCTCCCCCCTGCCCTCATGAATGAGGCATGTGCTTTGGACGATGAATGCACCGAGCTTCTGCGTGCGGCGTTTACGGCTCTGGGCTTGTCCGCGAGAGGATATGACCGCGTGCTCAAGCTTGCCCGGACTATAGCAGACCTAGACGACGGCGGCGCGATTCGTCCCGTCCATCTAGCGGAGGCGATTGGACTGCGCAGTCTAGACCGGAAGTATTGGGGGTAGTTAGCGCTTGTTTACCGGACTTCTGTGTGACGGAATGTCTTTTAATATGGATATGTTTTCGGAGGATATGTAGATGTCCTCCGCTTTTTGTGCCGCTTTTTGCAATAGCTCTATGGCTTCAGTCTGAGCTTGCAGAAGTGTCAGGTACATCTTTTTGTAGTCCGGCATGGGTCTCACCTCTAACGATTATTTTGTGTATATTATATATAATACACTATTGCATAAGATTTGTCAAGCGTGTTAAAGATATAATCGTGTGCGGCTTATTAAATACATAGTATAATTATGTATATGAGGTGAGCTTTATGTACGACCAGATGTTTGGCGAACGCTTGTATAAACTAAGAACTACAAAAACTAAAGCTTCTGCACGAGATATGAGTTTATCATTAGGGCAGAGTGTCAACTACATCAATACAATAGAAAACAAGCGTTCCTTTCCCAAGATGCAGACCTTTTTCTATATTTGCGAATATCTCGGCGTCACGCCCCGCGAGTTCTTTGATTTCGAGAATGCTGACCCTGTCATGAATGATGAGCTTATGAGCGAGATTAAGAAGCTGGATTATAAGGAAAAAGAGCATGTTCTGGCGTTGGTTCGGGATATAAATAAGCGGCGGTGATAAATTGTATTGTAATT
>CAYSTR010000603.1:0-2085 GCA_964433745.1 uncultured Oscillospiraceae bacterium
CTCCGCTAATATATTCCTTTAGCCACATAAGCATATCCCGATAAAACTCCGAGACATTCTCCGGAAAGGACTCACCGCTTATAATAAGGCGCGATGCGGCGGAATCTGCAAGTACATACGGAGTAGATGATGTCTTTTGCTTTTCTATATTAATCATTCATAGCCTCTCTTTACTATACTTTATTTATAGTCGTTTGCAATGTAAAAAAGGAATATACATCGTCAATGGGTGTAATTTCATATTTAAGCGGCCCGTCTGCCCGTCTTGCCATCTCAATAAATCCAAGCCCTGCACCACGGCTTTCGGGATTATCATTTTCAGAGCGTCTTTTTTGTCGGTAAAATGCTTTAAGCTCATCCTTGTTCATGCTGTTTACCTGGCATATGCTGTGTTCAATACGCTCTATCTCGGAGTTTTTTATGATATTACCGCACCGTGTAAAGTAAGAATCAGCTGTACATCCCAGTACAAATATACCGTTTGGTACCTCTTTATTATTATCAGAGCCGGGTATGGCTGTAATTGTTCTTTCGGCAGAATAGTTTAAGACATTCTGCATCTGTTCGATAAACAGCGAGAAGATTGAGACAGAGGAGTTAAGAGGAATGGCGTGAGCCGTCAACTTGTCCTTTAGCATTACTGCAATACCCTCGATTCCCTCCTGCGCAACAGGGCCGCAGTAGCTGATTATAATGCCATTTGACATTAGATGGGTGTAGAAAGGGTACATATCAAGCGTCATTTTTACTTCCCTCCGGTTCTTTAAATACATATTGGTTACGTCCGTTATGCTTCGCTTCATACAAAGCGGTATCGGCCGTCTTGATGAGCTGCTCCACTGTGTTTACAGGCTTTGGAATCACACTCGTTATTCCGGCAGATATCGTCACATGCCGTGCTGCTTCATTTTTTTCGTGCAGGATATCAAGCTCTCTAATATTTTTCATCATGTTTTCTGCAATATTAAATGCACCATTTTTATCCGTGTCTGGAAGAAGAACCATGAACTCCTCCCCGCCGTAACGAATCAAGACATCGCTAGTGCGGTGGAGTGCGGCACTTAAAGCAGAGGACACCTTGCTTAAACACACATCCCCCGCCTGATGACCGTAGGTATCGTTATACTTCTTGAAAAAATCTATATCCATCATAAAAACCGAGATATAGCGTCCATTACGTATGGAGGATATCAAAAGGCTCTCGAAGGCCATGTTCATGTAGCGGCGGTTGTATGCCCCTGTCAGCTCGTCGATGTATGCCTTGTCCGCAAGGATGAGCTTCTGTGAGTTCAGCTCGCCGGCCATTCTGTCGGATATGCGCATTGTTCGTTTGGTTTGACGTACAAATCGGCTAAATGAGTTATAAAGCTCGATAAATCTTTCACGCTCCACAAAGGGGTTATCGCCCAGATTGTCAATATAGAGCTTAATCTCCGACAGAAACAGCTCTTCATTCTCAAACAGATTGCTCATGCAAAACCTACCTATATAAAAAATTATAGTTTAAATCCAATAAAGGTAATATCGTCGCGCTGCTGCTCATTCCCCTTGTGGGTCTTAAAAGCATTCCAGATGTCTTCTGCTATCTTAGAGAGAGGTTTATAGTGGCTTTTTAGTATTATATCACAAAAAGCGGAATAACCAAAAGGCAGCCTTTTATTCTCACCTATCTGATCAAACAGTCCGTCCGAAGCTACATAAAACTTGTTCATGGGATTATAAGGGATATTAAGAAGCAGTATATCCTCTTTTTTAACGAAGTTGGCATCGCCTTTTTTTGAGCGGCACCCCTTTTTTACCTCAACATTCTCTCCGTTACAGATGTGAAGCCGCATACCCTTTGCGGAGAATAGGATGTTTTTATTATTATCTATATAGAACATGGCGAAATCAAGATTGTCGTTGATATCGGATGCGCGCCCCTGGTCGGTCTGCTTTATAATATCGGTAAACCTTTGATCGCACTGCCAGATTACAGACTTTAGGTCGTGACAGTTGGATGCGTTTACTACCGTGTTGAGCACCGATACTGCCAGCATGGTCAGAAGAGCACCCGGTGTTCCGTGACCTGTACAGTCGCAGATG
>CAYSTR010000604.1:0-2084 GCA_964433745.1 uncultured Oscillospiraceae bacterium
CGTCCCAGCGGAGGCGAATTGTTTGGCTAATTGGTAATGATGTAAACGCAAGGTTTGCGTCTTTATAGCGTACTATCATGTTACCCTCAACTACACGCACCCCCGGCGGCACATTTACAAATACTTGGTTGCCAGACAAATAGAACGCTGGGTTTGTGAAAGTAATGTCAAAGCTAGGTTGCTGGTACGCTTTGTTTTCATAGCCGCCCTCTGCCAGGTTAAGATACTTCATAGTAAATACTTCACTGGGAATCGTGAAATTCCTCACTTTGTCCTTCATCTTAATTTCCGTCATTTTCCCTGCATCACAGAAGTCATAAACATTGTACTTGTCTCCGGCGTACAGTATAGGCCATTCATTATCGTAGAGCGTTGGCTGGTACTGAAACTTTTCACTTAAAGCCTGCGCTTTAAAATACAACTCTAAGTATATGCCAAGTTCCAAATAGAGTGCCCCCGCCTTATTGATAGACGTAACCACCCCGTTTAAGACCAACTATGAAAAGTCAACCCCTGTAGTGCAAAAAAATCAAGATTTTTTCACACAACAGGGGTTGTGATGAAGGCAACAGCAAAAAGGCCTGACAGAGTCAAGCAGGAAAAGAAGTTCATTTTGTTGGCGGTTATAAGCGAACCTCATAAGGCCTGTTTTGAGTCAGAACAAAGAAAACAATATTGCACATTTTTCGTGCAACAGCACCAACGACGGTGTTGTGATGTTTCCCCTCAGCGATTTTCTTATGATAAAAAGCTGACAAAACAGGATCTGGGTTTTTGCCAATGCAAGCTATTAATGCTGCTTGAAATAAAGCACGGCGAAGATATGGAGAGCCGCGCTTACTCATTCGGTTTTGAGTGCCTTCAAACTCTCCGGATTGCCTAACCGTAGCATCAATACCCGCGAATGCGACTAGTTTTTTAGGGCTATCGAACTTGGTTATATCGCCAATTTCACCCAATATAACGGCTCCAAGGGTTTTACCTATGCCGGGAATCGATATGATAGGCGTGTTAAGCTCTGTCATAATCCACTTAATTTCAGCTTCAGTATCTTTGACTTGGGATTCGATGTATTTGATCTGTTCAATCATCATGCGAAGCTGGAAGGTAAAGCTATCACGGCAGAATTTAACTCCAAAGGAAGTCCTTGCTGCGTTCGAGAGTTCTGAAGCTTTATCAGAACTGAGGCGCTTGCGACTTAGGCGTGCCAGCAGTTCGGCAAGCGTATCTACGGCCAGGTTTTCCAGTTCAGATGGACTTGAAAATTGCAACAAAATCTCCTTTGATGTTACCCCAAATACATCAGAGAAGATACGTTGATATTCAGGGAACACCTGGTCAAGGACGCAGATAACCTTGCGTTTTAGATCACTGATTGAGTCCACTAAATATGTTCTGAACCGCGTAAGGTGTTTTAGCGACAGCAAAGCTTCATCGGGCAGCCTAGCTTCTATAAAATCACCGTAGCGAACCAACTCTGCTATCAACAATGAGTCGATGGTATCAGTCTTGCGCTTGCGGATCTCCACGCCCTTGCGCCAGCCGTCGGTCTGGATTGGGTTGATTACGTGCAGTTTATAGTCTTTCTCTCGCAGATATGAGTACACGGACAGCCAATAATGCCCGGTAGCTTCAAGTCCAACTGCAATATTTCCAATGTTTACGTCGTGCTTTTCAAGTTTTAACAACAGACTTTCGCCGCCATCAGTTGTGTTTGCGAAAGAAAAAGCCTTGAAAACAACCTTGCCGCTTTCATCGATCATACTGGCTACATGATTGTTTTTGCCAATATCAATGCCTAAAAAGAACATCAGACACCTGCCTATGTATTTGGGTGAGTGCAGTCCCCTTTATCGTTAAGTGTCACAGCCTTGTGGGAGATTCGTAGCTACGCTATGCAGCGCACAACATCCAACTTATACGTAAACGTCTTAACGAAAAGAGGTGTCAGTCTTTTTGAACGAGCATTATGCCCAAGGAGCGAGACGACACCACTCTTTCCCTTACTACTATTATACTGCTTAATTGCTTGGCTTTAAAGAGTTATAGGTTCTCTCCAAAACCTAAATACATTATACAAGGAG
>CAYSTR010000605.1:0-2070 GCA_964433745.1 uncultured Oscillospiraceae bacterium
ATTTATCTTATGTTAAACTTGGTATGCAGAAGGTTTTCTATAATACAATTTTAAGGAGGATAACAATGAAGAAAGTATTGGCAGTGATTATCTCTGTTTTACTGGCTGCTTCCTTGGTTGCTTGCGGTGGCAATGTTGCCACGAGTGGCGACGGCGGTCAGGTAACGGGAACAAAGGGAACAGATGGAACCAGGCAAACTGATAACTATTTAATCGGAATCTCAATGCCGACGAAGACTGCCGAGCGTTGGGTTATCGAAGGTGAGCTTATGCAGAAACAGCTTCAGGATGCTGGTTATCAGGTTGACCTACAATATGCGAATGACGAGGTTCCTGCTCAAGTCAGTCAGATTGAGAACATGGTAACTAAGGGTGCGAAATTCCTTATCGTCTGCCCTATTGATGGCGAAGCGCTGTCAGAACCGCTTTCCACTGCAAAGGCACAGGGCATACAGATCCTCGCTTATGACAGGCTTGTTATGGGGACAGATAATGTCGATTATTTCGTTGGCTTTGACAGCCAGGCTATCGGCAACATTATGGGCGAGTCTCTTATGAGAGGCATCGGCGCCGATACCGCCCAAGGCCCATTGTACATCGAATTGTTTGCGGGTTCATTGGACGACAGTAACACTCAGTACTATTTTAACGGGGCCGTTGAGAAGATTCAGCCTTATATAGACTCAGGTAAAGTTGTTGTTAAGAGTGGTCAAACAGCGCTGAACGAATGCGCAACTGACCAATGGGAATCCCTCAAGGCTCAGAGCCGTATGGAAAACCTTCTTAGCGCGCATTACACTAATGACGTTTTGGCTGGTGCCCTTTCTCCTTATGACGGTTTAAGCCTTGGTATCATCGGTGCGCTTAAGGCAGTTGGTTATGGCACCGCAGACAAGCCAATGCCAGCAGTTACCGGGCAGGATTGTGAGTTCCCTTCGCTTGTATCCATCTATAACGGCGAGCAGTATTCATCCGTATACCTTGATCTTGAATTGTTGGCCAGCCGTGCTGTAGAAGTTGCCAAAGCGATGATCGAGGGAAAAACCATCTCGGCATCATTGACTTACGATAATGGCGTTAAAGAAGTCACAGCATATCTTGCGGATGCAACTGAGTTGTCAAAAGACAACATTAAACAGGTTTTCATTGATAGCGGGATTTATACCGCAGAGCAATTGTCACAGTAATAGTATTTAAATGTTAACCTTTTGCGTATCAAAGGCTGTTTTGCCTTTTTCATGTTTCATATTAGACTTGTTTCAAAATCTGTTTTTGAACAAGTTTGAGGGGTTGCTCCGATGCCTTCAACTTAAGGATAACGCTCGCGCAAAGAGTGACCGGAATTAGTCTCTTGCTTCTTTTCTTTCAATATAAAGAAGGCGGGTGTGGGCTGAAAACCCACAATTATACTTAAAGTTGGTGACATGGGGCTTACCACCTCAATATAAATTGCAACAAGCTGTTGCGGCAGTGCCGCAGTATGGCGATTTTAACTTTATCCTACATAGTCTGGAAGGTAGTGCTAATGAGTTCGTTTATATTACAGATGCACAAGATAACAAAGGAATTTCCGGGTGTTAAAGCGCTAGACGGCGTACAACTGGACATAACCGAGGGAGAGATTCACGCGTTAGTCGGGGAGAATGGCGCCGGAAAGTCCACGTTAATGAATGTTTTGGGCGGTGTGTATCCCTATGGGACGTATATGGGTGATATCGTAATTTCTGGTGAGGTTTGCAAGTTCCGTAATATACGTGACAGCGAGGAAAAGGGCATCGCCTTTATTCATCAGGAACTTGCTTTAAGCCCATATTTGTCTATCGCTGAAAATATTTTTATGAACCACGAAATCATTAAGAACAAAATAGTGGTCGACTGGGAAGAGACGAATCGCAGGGCGCAGGAATATCTAAAAATTGTTGGGTGTACCGAGGATCCTAGGACTCACGCAGGGGCGCTTAGTGTAGGGAAACAGCAATTGGTGGAAATTGCTAAGGCTGTGTCAAAAAACTGCCGGATTCTTATCCTGGATGAGCCCACGGCAGCCCTGAACGTCGGAGAGAGCAAAAA
>CAYSTR010000606.1:0-2069 GCA_964433745.1 uncultured Oscillospiraceae bacterium
CAACGAGCATTATATTTAAACAAAATTTAATAAATATTTATAATTAATTAATATCACGGGATATGCTTTTTAATATTTTTGTGTTATACTTAAATAAGTTGATTTTAGTGGAACAAATACATTAGTTTTTTCGTATAAGAATATGTTGTATTATGATTTTTTTATATATTTTATTTATATAAATGACTAACGAGAAAAAGGAAGGGGTATTTTTATGCTTTTTAAAGGCAAAACAATAAGAAGAATGGCTGCGATCTTGCTTTCCGGCCTGATGATAGGGGGGATTTTGCCGTTTAATGCGTTTGCTCTAGATAAAGTAACCGTTTTGAGCAAAACTCATGATTCTGTCACAGTTTCCGGATCTGCTCCTATTGAAGAAGGTACAACATATACGCTGGTATGCACAAAATCCAGTGATTTGAATTCTTCAAAGAGCACTAATATCACAGAAGCCGACTTTACAGTAACAGTTACCGGGCTTACTGCATTAACAGATTATATTCTCATACTTAAAGCCACTTACTCCGATGGAAGAGGTTCATCTGCTTCCGATGAGGTATCATTTACTACTTCTCCACTTCCGACGACAGAGCCGACAGTAACAACAGAAACACCGACTTTTTCAAATGGCACTGTAAGCCTATCCGGCACGGTTGTAAGAGATGGAAACAGCCCAATAAAGACAATGGGCTTTGCATATTCAAGTTCAAGTAGAATCCCTACAAAAGAAAATGATTCTTTTTGTCCAGCTTCTAGTGATTTTAAATCTTCATTTAACGTACTTACCGGCGATTTGGGTAAGGTTCATTATGTAAGAGCTTATGCAATAAATGAAGCAGGCCATCATGCATACGGAGAAGTGAAGGAAATAACCCCGCCTGCGGTAACGATTACCAAACCAATCGTTTCTGCATCAGCGTCATCTAACCCAAAAAGTTCTTTAACACTGACAGGAAATATTTCAAGCACAGGTAACGGTACGATAAGCAAAAAAGGTTTTATATATTCAACAAACTCAGCGGCAAAGCTCGACGGCACTGACAGCTCCACAGTAGCCACAACTCATGAAATTACGACTGGTACATTTACACATACAATCTCAAATATTACTACTATTAATCAGACGTATTATTTTGTTGCGTTTGCCCAAAATGAGCAAGGGACTACGTATAGCTCAAAGATAACGGCAATAGTAAATGAATTTTCCGCAACTACAGGCACTGTAAGCGGCATTACACCTACGACTGCCACCGTAAGCACGAGTGTTGTGAATAACGCCACCCCGACCATTAGTGAAAGAGGTGTTGTTTATTCAATTTCAAATACGGCAAAATTAGAGTATTTGGAATCAGGTACATCATATCAAAAGGCTCCAACAGCAACTGCCGCCGGAACAGCTTCTGTATCCATATCCAATCTTACAGCTGCAAAAACTTACTATGTTCGGGCATATGCAAAAAATTCATCAGGAACGATAGTTTATGGAATCAAAACTAGCTTTACAACCACCGGAACTGGATCACCTCCAACCATTAAAACAACATCCGCTTCATACAGAAGAGGGAAAATTTATGCTGTCGCTGATATTACCTCAACCGGCACGACATCTGTAACAGAAAGAGGCTTTGTGTATTCAACAAGTCAATCAACGCCTACGGTGGATAATGCAACTGTTGATAGATCAAGCTCGTCCTCAAACTCGTTTACAATGAATATAAGCACTAGTTCAAGCTATACTAAGTATTATGTCAGAGCATATGCGAAAAACAGCTCATCCAGCACACCGGCATATGGTTTACCTATAACAGTTTTAACTGACGTGCCTGAAGTTAATATTGAATCAATAACAAGCATCAGTGCTACTTCTGCAAACGTCAAAATTAATGTTACCGATAAAGGCGGAAGTTCAGTTTTGGAGCGCGGTGTCCTGTGTTCGTCATCGAACAATGATCCGATGCTAGACGGAACAAACGTCAAAAAAACTACCGCCAGCGCTACAACAGGTGTTATTACCATTACGATTACAGGGCTTACGCCAAATACTAAATACTATGTAAACTCTTTTGCAA
>CAYSTR010000607.1:0-2061 GCA_964433745.1 uncultured Oscillospiraceae bacterium
CGTGCCGGTCTGCCCTATCTTTTTTATTTTGACCTCGGAGGCCATGTTGCCCAGCTGCCCCGCCTCCCGCCGGTCTGCTCCCGCCGCTGTTGCCGCCGTGTATGCGGACAGGAACGTGTCTCCCGCTCCGCATATGTCAAGCTCGCCCTTTACCTCTCGGGACGGTACATGACACGCCCCGCCGGAGGTTAGCTGCATATTGCCAAGTCCCCCCAGCGTCATACATACCTCACAGCCGGTTCTGTCCATGACGGTTTTAGCCGCCCGGACAAAGCCGCCAAGGCCCTCCGCCGCAAAATCGGTATCGTCACCCAAAGCTCTTGCCGCACGTGCGGTCTCGACCTCATTGGGCTTAATGAGCACATGCCGGTAGTCGCCGATATGGTCGCGGCTGTCAACTATAACCATCCTGCCGGAACGTGCAAGCTCGTTTATACTGTCCCGAACACGCTCGGTCACAAGTCCGTTGGCAAACTGGTCTGACACACATATAATGTCCGATTTCTCTGCCATACGCTGGATGTTCTCGATAATACGCCGCTCTGTGTGCTCGTCTACAGGAGGGGAGGAGAAGTCTATACGCGGATCCTCATACACCGTGTCGGAGATACCCTGCCGCATGGGCTTACAGTAGGCGTAGGTGGTGCAGTCCGAACGCCTAATTATCAGCTCGTCAGAAACAGACAGGCGTTTCAGCTCGCGCTCGATGAGCACCGCCCGCCAGTCGTCACCTATGACACCCACCGCATTTATCGAGCGCGGGCACAGAGCCGCTAGATTATTAAGCACGTTCCCGCCCGCTCCCGGCTGATAGTACTCGCGCACCACAGGCAGTGGATAATGCGGGGTTTCGCGGGACAGCTCAGACCTTCTCATGTCGGCGAACCAGTACACGTCTATGCAGATATCGCCGATGAAACCAATATTGACCGAGGAGATAGACGCTAAAATCTCGTCCAGTCGCTCCCTTGTCATACCGGGAAAAACGTGAAAGCTGCTGTTCATACCCTAGTCAACCTCTTATACAGATTTGGTATGGTTACCTGATGGTCACCGGTGAAGTGCCAGCCCCAGCCCCCAACGCTCGTGGGACGGTTTACAATGTTCTTGCGGGGGCGGTAGTAGTAGTCGGGGTGCTCGTAGCCCAGCTTGATTCTAAAGTCGCCTAGGTCACGCAGGTCAAAGTTGGCGGTTGTGATGTTAAACGTCTCGTACCCCAGATTGCGGGCAATGGACAGCGCCTTTAGGAACACCTCCGGACCTATGACGCCCGAACCGAAGTTGAGAAATACCCCACCGTCCAGCTGCGACACACTCTCGCACATAAGCTTAAAGTCGCGCCCGCTGGCAGCCCCTATAGCCGCAAAGTCTACAGTAGGGTGCTGATGGATAATATCCGTTCCCAAGGCGATGTGATAGGTACAGGGAATCCCCAGCTTATAAGCATTATACACCACACAATCCTCTTTATAGGGAAAGCTGTCGGGGTGCTCGTCAATGTAGACACCCAGGCTCTCGCCGTAACCCAAGCCCCGCGCTGTGCCCGACTGTATCGCCTCGTTCATCATGCGCCCGGTCTCTTCCCACATGCCGAACGAGCCATCCTCAATCGCTGTGGGCACATCCTCCGATGTCCCGCCGCACAGACACAGCTCAAAGTCGTGTATACTGCACGCGCCGTTGCCCGATATATGTGTGATTATCCCCTGTTTCATGAGATTAATTATATAGCGCGACAGTCCGTTCTTGATAACATGCGCACCATGCGACCATATGACAGGACGTCCATTCTCTCTTGCCCTGCTAATACGTGTGCACAGCGTCTCGAACGCCTCGTCACCGTATGAGGGCACATCATCACCCGGCACAGCCAGATTGTCAATCCTCACAAGATTGTGCCTGTCCTTTATGGAATAGGTCTTGATTCCCTCAAAGCTCAGCTCCTTAAATTTTGACATGTTAACCCTCCAGTCCTAAAACAGAAAGTATCTCTTCCAGATTCTCATAATCGACGACAATCGTTTCTGCTCCCGCATCCAAAATGCGGCGGCGCTTGACCAC
>CAYSTR010000608.1:0-2057 GCA_964433745.1 uncultured Oscillospiraceae bacterium
CTCAACCGCCCCTTTAGCATATCGTCCGACAGGGAGTAGGTCTTTACGCTCAAAACCCGCGGAACCATACGAGAGACAAGCTCTAATGTAATAGCATCCCCTGTAGAGATAAGCGTGTCAAGATATGAGACAAGCCCCGACAGCTCGTCCGGGGCATTTTGTATCAGATAAGCGGCGGCGGATTTATCCGGCTCTCTCCCCGCTTTTTTGAGGTAGAGCTTTATAAATTCGCCTGTCACCCGCTCGTCCGGCGGCTCTACGGTTATGACTGCGCCCTCTTTCTGCATGAGCTTAGTAAGCTCAGCCACAGAACCGATCTTTTTCGTGCCGGTGGACAATAGCAGAATATTTGTATCGGGAGCGGTCACAAGCTCGGTCAGAAGTGACAGGTGCTGTTTGTTTATGCTGTCGTCTATCCCGCGCAGGACAATCAGCCGTCCTCCGCCCAATGTGTATGTATACGCCGCGTCTATAAGCTCGTCCCGCGACACCGATTTTATGTCAAAGGATTCCCGCTCGTATGAAAGCTCCCGCTCCATAAAATCGGCGGCACGGTCGAGAATGTACATGTCCCCCGTCATCATGAGCTTTCCATTTTTACAAAACGAGCTAACCCTGAAATCCTCTTTAAATATGTCGGTGATAAGCATCAGATTACCTCGTTCATAGCGGCTATCGCCACCTCCAGCTGTCTGTCATCCGGCTCTCTGGTAGTGAGATTCTGAAGCCACATGCCCGGTGCGGAAATTATGCGTGTGAACACGTTGTCATACCGTCCGGCAAGCTTTATAATCTCGTAGGAGATACCCACTACAACAGGCATTAAAGCTAGCTTTATCACGACACGCATAATGCCGCTTTCCCATGACACCACCGAAAACACTAAAATTGAAATAATAAGCACGATGAGAAGAAAGCTCGTCCCGCAGCGCGGATGAAAGCGGGTGTGCTTTCTCGCATTTTGGGGGGTCAGCTCTTCGCCCGCTTCAAAGCAGGCTATAGTCTTGTGCTCTGCGCCGTGATACTCAAACACACGCCGAATGTCAGGCATACGAGACACCGCCCAGAGGTACAAAACAAATATGGCAATCTTTAAAAGCCCCTCCACAAGCGTCTTAAATCCGCCCAAATCCACAAGCAGATTTAAACCAGCCACGGCATACACCGGCAGAACAACAAACAGTCCCACCGCGAGAAGCACCCCCAGAAACGCCGATATCGTCATGAGCGGCTTCATGATGTCCTCCCCGAACAGCTTCATGAGCCACTTCTCAAACCTTGTAGGCTCTTCCTCTTCCTCCATACCCGACAGTGTAGCCGATTTCATAAGGCACTTGTAACCTAGCATGAGTGTGGATATAAGGGAGGTCACGCCCCGGACGAACAAAATCTTCTCGTACCACGGCTTCTTCCCGCCCTTGTAGGTCTCGAATGTATCGGTGGATATAGAGCCGTCCGGCACTCGAACACAGAGCGATGTCTTTTTAGGACCTCGCATCATGACCCCCTCAATGACAGCCTGTCCGCCTATGCTTGTGTATTTGGTTTTTGACATGTGTTTTCTCCTATCGTTTATACGCCATATTGTTAAGGATGAAAGAAAATATTAAGAGTTATACTCATTTGTTTGGTTTACTCGAATATTAACTCCATCTTTAGTAATGTATTGTCTTTTCTGATTCTTATCTACTTTATTTAATATTTCCTCTTCCAGATTAATACCTAAAATTTCAGATAATCCTAATAAATATATCGCAACATCAGCCAATTCCTCACCTAAATCATCTTTCTTTTTCATATACGCATCACAAGCTTCCGCTAATTCGCCGTTTAAATAACAAAACTCTTTATAAACGTCGCTAACATTAAATCCCTTAATAATCTTATTTTGGTATACTCTTTTTTGTAGTTCCATTAAATCAATCATATAAACACCCCTAATCTATATAACAGATCTCACATGCTCACCTATCTCCGGTTTTACATTCACGACCAATACATCCTAACCATTCCCAGACACCGCCAAAATAATCGTAACGGTCGTCCCCTCACCCTCG
>CAYSTR010000609.1:0-2057 GCA_964433745.1 uncultured Oscillospiraceae bacterium
CACCACCATAAAGTAGGCTTTTTTGACCAAGACTGGTGGTGCAAGATGCAAGAGCCTCATATGGATAGAACGAGAGCCTTTATCATAACCACGAAACTTGAATGCTGCAAGTATTAGCGTAAAGTCATCGTCATCTTTTAACTGACGTGCTACACGGTTCTTCTCTGTTTTAACCCAGTAATAGTATCCGGTGCGAGATACACCTGCAATTTCACAAAGCAGTGTTATGTTTAGCATATTATTGTCGCGGCTTAACATTTCGTGAATTATCGCATATTTAACGGTTGGGACGGCATTTATAATCATTTCGATTTGCCCCCTGTTCCCGCTAAGATAATTTTTTTTATAAATTCCAACTCCTGCGACAGATACGCAACATTGTGAATCAAATCTGTAATTTCATCATCGGTGTAGAGTTGTCGCAGCGTATTTTTCTGTTTAGGCAATCGAGGTGGTTTGGGTATCGCAAACTTCTCTCCCGGTTTTGGTTTTGGCTCAGGTTTGGGATTACCTTTTGAGCCGGGTGGAAATTGAGGGTCTCTGCCGTCTGTGAATTCAAGTCCTAATTCAACTTGTTTTCGCAGTTGCTTTGCCATGCTGTTAACCCTTGCATTTCCGAGTATTTCAGGGTCTATTCCTGCTTGCAAAAAGATTGTTACAGGGTGCACACCAGAGTTTAATCGTTCCCAAAACAACTGTTTAAACTCTTTTGTGTATGATATTGTTTTCTCTGTTATATATGCTACATTTGGATTGGTTGCTAATTGTTCCCTCTGCCATTTTGTGAACTCGTGGCGGTCATTTCCGCCTTCGTTTGGTATGTTTAGGGGGCGTCCAGCTCCCGGTCTTGCTCCTCCACGGGACATTTAAATCTCCTCCTTGACTTTGACCCCCCTTATTACTGTACACTATTATACCATATTTTCATCTTCGTGTACAGTTTTAGGGAATTTCATTTTCTTTGATGTCCAAATGTCGGGGTTTGGAGATTTCCTTTTTTTCAATTCAGTGTCCAGTTTTTGGGGTCCAGTATAAGGGGGTATATAATCTTAAAACAAGTCCATTATGATAACGGGCTTGGGGACACGTGTACGATTTCGCTTTTTCCGTCGTTTTTTTCCTGACTTAAGTATTACATAGCTTTTAAAAAGCTTGTAAACAAGCGGAGTATCACAGATATTTAGACTTTTGATTTATATAGCTTTTTTCAAAGAAATCATACAATAACTCTGAAAAAGGAGGCGGATTGGGGGTGTAGGCTATGCCAAGGGGTGGTAAACGAGCAAATAGCGGTCGAAAGAAAAAACCGCTGGCAGAAAAGCTGCTTGATGGAAATCCAGGTAAGCGTCCATTGACTGTTTTGGACTTTGATGTACCCATTGGTGAACCGCTGCGGGGTACTACACTTCTCGAAGCGCCTGACTATCTGGATGTTCTCACCCGCAAGACCGAGGGTGTTCCCACCGCAGCTGATATTTATAACACATTGACAAGATGGTTAAATGATACCGGTTGTCTGCACCTTATCAATCCTGCGCTTATCGAGGACTTGGCGGTCAATCGTGCGGCTTGGTTTGAGTGCGAGGCGGCAAATACCCGTCACGGCAGGATTGTAAAAGCTGGTGATGGTACTTCGGCGAAACGCTCGCCTTATGTCGATATGTCTATGTATTATTATGATAATTACTTTAAGGCATGGGATAAGATTTGGGCGATTGTATCGCAAAACAGTGAGAAAAGGTTTACCGGCTTCGGGCATGATGTGGACCCTATGGAGGCTCTATTATCTGGAAAATAGGAGGTGCCCTAATTGAACATACAAAAAATTAAAGCAGAACTACTGAACCCTGCCGAATACAACCCCCGGAAAGACCTAAAGCCCGGCGATAAGGAATACGAAAAGCTAAAACGCTCTATCAGCGAGTTTGGCTTTGTCGAGCCTATCATTTGGAATAAGCAGACTGGTCACGTTGTGGGCGGTCATCAGCGGCTTAAGGTTATGCTCGACCTCGGTCACAGTGAAATTGACTGTGTTGTCGTGGACTTGGATTTGCAAA
>CAYSTR010000610.1:0-2041 GCA_964433745.1 uncultured Oscillospiraceae bacterium
CTCTGCATAGTCAATCAGCTCACTGTTTGCCGATGAAGTACAATCGGTCACAAAGATAAAAACAGCAAACGTATCATAACAGATACTCAGCCCTACCTCCTCAGCCTCATTCAAGAGTATTTCATTATCATCGTAACACCCGCCAATAATCTCCAGTAATAGTTGCTTGCGAATTGCAGGTATGCATCCTGTCAAACGGTCATTGAGCCTGAATATTGAGGATTTCATATTCTTTAACATCTCAACGGCCAGTTGAATATCGTCTTTTGAATTGATAACTTCAGTACGCGAGGAATTCAGGAAATCCTTTAGATATCTGTACGGACGATAATTTTTAATTGCATACAGTATAATTATAAAAAGACCGCACAAAACGGCAAAAATGATGGTGAGTGCAAAGAGGTTTATGTACTTTTGTATGTTCTTGAATGCAGTATCAGCCCCATTGTGACCGGGCGTGATGGATCGAGACGTTTTACTGTTTCGTGCATCGTACGGGCAATGCGTCTGCCCTGATCGATATTCTGCGCCCACCCTTCCTCATTTCCGATAGACCATATTACAATACTGGGATGGTTGCGGTCTCGCTTTACCATCGAGCGAAGCTGACCTAAATCCTCCTGTGAGCTTGAAAACAGACGAGTCTCGCACATCACGAGTATTCCCATGCGGTCACAGCAGTCGAGCAATGCGGGTGCGGGTGGATGGTGCGATGTGCGGTAAGCGTTGCAACCCAGTTCTTTGAGCTTTGTTATTCTATATTTGTATAGCTCATTCGGTACGCCGGCACCGACACCCGCATGATCTTGATGACAGCAAACCCCCTTTAGCTTATCGTCACTCCTTTCGGTGAAACGATACCCTGTTTTTGTATAGGCTGTTTTTACACAGCTCCCTTTTAAATTATATTGAAACCTCTTAATTTAATTAACCTATTCTTCCCATGGATGCAGTATTACCTTACCGCAGTTTCCACTGGCTTGAACTGTCCATGCTTCCTCAATTTTTGTCAAGGGAAATGTGTGTGTAACAAGCTTGTCTAAGAGCGGTTTTGTTCCCTCTATGAGCTTCAGAACCTTTCCGGCATCATTTAAATTATAGTGCCAGGCCCCAAATATCTCAAGCCCTTTCGAGATAATTGTATCCGCGCTGAGATTGCCGCCCCAACCGATTAGTGCCGCCCGCCCTCTGGCACGTAAGACATCAATAAGCAGCGCCTTTGCTTCCGCTCTGCCGGAGGTCTCGACCGATTTGTCCACCCCTTTGCCCTTGGTAAACTCCATAATCCGGTTCAATGTGTCCGGATCAGACGGATCAAAAACCTTAGATGCCCCCAGCTCCAATGCAAGCTGACAGCGGTATGGGTGGCTGTCCGCTGCGATAACTGTAGCACCGCGGAATCGGGCATTAATGACTGCACCCTGTCCCACAGGCCCTAATCCGCTAACCAACACAGTGTCGTATGCGGAAACATTCATCCTCTCCATAGCTGTGAAGCTAGGCCCCAACGCACAGCAAGCCATGGAAGCGTGGTCATAGCTCATATCATCGGGGATGGGTGTGAGATAGTCCTCGGCTTTTAGTATGAACTGTGCCATTGTAGCCGTTCCGTATTCGCTGCCTGTCTCCCGACAGTAGTCACGCGGTGCTTTGCAATGGATAAAATCCCCCTCCATACAGGAAAAGCATCTGCCGCAGGGTGATTGCGGCTGAACAATGACCCTGTCTCCCACCTTGAGCTTGTTTGCTTTGTGGATGGCATACACCTCACCGGCGGCCTCGTGTCCGAACGCATTGCCGGTATCGCCGTTTACAAAGGAATGGTACTCTGTACACATGGGTGCCGAATGAACCTTTACCACCACAATATCGTCCTTTGCCGATGGATTGGGTACTTCTATGATTCCCGCTTTACATTTACCTAGTACGGCTGCTGTCCTCATGGTTTATCCCCCTAATCGTTTATTGGTCCTGCCGCCCATCTTATACCGTGCATGACTAAACGTCGAACTGAGATGAGCTCAACATCCTCGGGATGCCC
>CAYSTR010000611.1:0-2041 GCA_964433745.1 uncultured Oscillospiraceae bacterium
CTATTGTGCCTCCTAATGATGGTTTTCTCGGGTTGTGCAGGTACTCAAAGCACTGCATCAAAATCCTCCACAGCCTCGACCTCATCCGCATCGGAAGAATCGCAGCAGCCGGAAGATTATTTTGAGAAATACTATAAAAAGTATTCCCCTGAAATAACCCTAACCATCGACAGGTATGCGACGCCTGACACCACAGTACCTGTATCGGATGAAAATCCCTTCGGCGACCGAAGCGATTACGCCAAATACGACAAGAAAAATGTAGGCATAAACTGGCAGCCTAAGTTCTCCTTTACCACCAATGACGAAGCAATTCAAAAGCTGAATATAGCTATCGCAAGCAATGATCTTCCCGACTTTATATCAGCTAATCTCAATCCCTCGGTTATCTCTACCCTTTATAAAAATGAACAGATTATTCCATTGAATGATTTAATTGAGCAGTATGCATCCCCTCTTACTAAGTTCATTATCGAAGAATATATGCAGACCACAGGCGGCAATGGCTTAAAGGCTGTTTCCTTTGACGGGCAGTACTATGCCCTGCCTAAGCTTTTGGATGCCATCAGCTCGGCGTTCAACCAGTCGTGGATTAGGATGGACATCCTAAATGAACTGGGTATCAGTAAGGCACCGTCCACATTCGCAGAGCTTGAAAAAGCCTTTGAAGCGTTTAAAAAGGCGTACCCCGACAGAACCGCATTCACTACCAACAGTGACCTAGACGGCTTTAACACCATAGCCTCTATGTATGGCTCTGTTATGGGAACATGGGTAAAATCGGATGACGGTTCGCTTGTATACAGCAGTATTCAATCGGGTATTAAAGAAACATTGGAAACTTTAAAGGATTGGTATGATAAAAAGTACTTAAATCCCGAGTTTGTGGTTATGGACGCTGGGAAAGCCATGGATCTTTTCATGAAGGACAACGCCCTTGTATTAGGCAACGGTGCATACTGGAACCCGTTCTATCCTTTCCCGGATATTATAGCCAACAATGAGAATTTCAAGGCTTCTCCCCTCGGTTTTATGACAGGCCCTAATGGTGATGCGCTGGGGCAGGTCATGAAGTCCGGCGATACCCTCATGTACCCCTGCGCTATAAGCGCGTCCTGTCCCAATCCGGAAGCCATTATCTACCAGTTGAACTGGTCGGTGGATTCATACTATCGCAATGACAAGGATTTGCGAGATATGTTTGAATTCAAGTATCCTACAACCGAAAAGAGAGCTGCGATTAACCCGGACGAGGTAGCAGCGGGCGGGTTGTCAAAATATGATTATCCCGAGGAGCTTTTAGGCCCTGGATTCTTCAACACCAATCCATACGGAGAAAACGGCTTTATGTTGCAGTTCAGAAGTGGATTCGACATGAAAGCACTGGCTTCTGCATATGAGCTGACAATTTTAAACAAAAAACCTATTGAACAACTTGAACCCAGTTACCTTGACTGGTACACACTGCGTATGACCGGTATGCAGAACAAGCAGTCTGCTATGGATGCCATGATGGAGCAGATGTACCAGCGCACTAAGTATCTAGAACAGGGTAAAATCAACCTATCGCCCTATCAAGG
Source organism: uncultured Oscillospiraceae bacterium (assembly GCA_964433745.1). Taxonomy (GTDB): domain Bacteria; phylum Bacillota; class Clostridia; order Oscillospirales; family Ruminococcaceae; genus CAYSTR01. The sequence continues at coordinate 1,581 of CAYSTR010000611.1, forward strand.
TCCGCGCACGAAAACTATGGACGAAAAGGATACATATCTTAAGAAGCTGGAGCTGGAGACGTTTACAAACATTATAATCGGTGTAGAGCCGCTTGACAAGTTCGAGGAGTTTGTTGCCGAATGGAAGGCACAGGGCGGCGATGCCATTACCGCCGAAGTCAACGAATGGTATAGTCAGAACAAGTAAACTATTAATTGGGGGCAGATGAAAGGACTATATCCTTTCATCTGCCTTAACTGGAGGAGTGTTTATGGCAGCGGGACTGAAAACCAAATGGAATATGCGGCGTAACTGGGTGTTATATGTCATGCTTATTCCGGCTGTGGTGTTTGTCATTGTCTTTTGCTATATACCGCTATACGGCTTAACTTTGGCTTTTCAAGACTTTATTCCCAAGTACGGCTTTTGGGGCTCCCCCTTTGTGGGATTGAAATGGTTTAAGCTGCTGACCGAATCCCCG
>CAYSTR010000612.1:0-2034 GCA_964433745.1 uncultured Oscillospiraceae bacterium
GCTTGCGTTCCATCTCGCCTAGTTTATATTGCTCCACTTAGTTACCCCCTGTCTAATGTTATTAGACTGATGTTAGTTTAACACGATTAGACAGACTTGTCAAGAGATAATTTAACGCCTCACATTATTTAACATAACTGTCCATATACGGTATACTACAAATATAAAATAACTAAGTATAAGGAAAACAAAATAAAAAAGCCAACATTTATTCTTTTTATTATATTATTACTCATGCTGACAGTCTCCTGTAATAAGAATGATAACGAGAGTATTGCTCCGGATAATGTCCCGGACAGCAGTACCGCAAAACCTATCGATCATGCTGCGCGAAATCCGAGAGGTGCTTTTTACCACAACCAGATCAATGCTTCCAGCCCGTTAGTCCGCCATGAGCCGATTCAGATTCGGCTGCTTTCCACTGTCCGCAGCCAACGAGACGGGGCTTGATTATTTCCTGTGGAATGTCCTCTCCGCTTTGATAGATGACATTCCAATAAACGATGGTGCGCCGTCGGTAGGTATTTTATGCCTTCTTGAAATGAGTGTAGTGATGGCAATAGCTAAGGTGGTTTTACCGTTACCGGGGTCACCCTGGATAACAGTTATTTTACCAAAGGCGATGTAGGGCTTTCATAGCCGCCCACCTTGTCCTCGTTAATTTCGTCAAAGGTGTGTATTATTAATTCTTTAATACTTACCAAATTAATTAGCGTTCGTGTCTTACCTTTGCAAGCAGATAGAAAAGATTATTCACTTTTATTTTATACAATCTGTCCGTCTTTAAGGTGAATAACACGATTGCCATACCCCGTTGACTCTTCAGAATGTGTCACCATCATAATCGTTATGCCGTAAGTTTTATTAAGCGTTTTTAATAGTGTTAAAACCTCTTTACCGTTGTGGCTGTCTAAATTTCCTATCGGCTCATCTGCAAAAACAACATCGGGGCGGTTTATCAAAGCACGAGCTATGGCTGTGCGTTGCTGTTGTCCGCCTGAAAGCTCTGGGGGTCTATGATAACGGCGTTCATATAAACCAACTGCGTTTAGTAATTCATCAAGAGCTGGGGCAATCTCCCTACGATTTTTGCCGCCAAGCATAGCCGGAAGCAAGATGTTTTCTTCAACTGTTAGGTTTTCAATTAAATTGTAAGATTGAAAGATAAAACCAATCCTTTTTTGTCGCATTACACTTTCCGCTCTGTCATCAAGCTTACTGATTTCTTGGTTGCCGATTAACACACTGCCGCTGTCGGCTTTATCTAGTCCGCCTAAAATGTATAAAAGTGTACTTTTTCCGGAGCCGGAGGGACCCATCAGCGACACAAATTCTCCTTTTTCTACCGTTAGGCTAATATTACTGAGAACCGGAACAGAGCTATTCCCAACCAAGAAGCCTTTCGTAACATTTTCTGCTTTTATAATAGGATAGTTCATTTTCGTTTCTCTCCTTGCACAATTTGAATCATTCATATCGGAGTGTATCCATAATCGTTATATTCTTGCCCTTAATAGATGGGACGACCGATGCCAACAGCATTACCGTTATTCCCGCAACACACAGCACCGATATTTGCGGAATCGGTACGCTGACGGCAACATTCCCCCATAGTACTCCCACAACAAAAGGAACACTTAATATCATAACAAATCCTGTTAAAAGCCCTGACAAGACGCCGATGATTCCGATTGTAACTGCTTCGGTCATAAGCATACGCCCGACCCCAGCAGATGACATACCTACCGAACGGTACAGAGCCAAGCCGCGTCGTCTGCCTAAAAAGCAAGCAACAATATTATTCATAATACCGATTATACCTATAAGCATAGCCAAATAAGCATAGGTGTTGATAGAGCTAAATATGCCCTCCACCTTATCGGCATTAGCTTCTTCAATTTCTTTCTTAGTTTGTGCCGAGAGCACATTGCGAGAGAGCGAAAGCAGAATGTTATTTTTAGTTCTTTCGGGACTTTGGGGAGTGCGAACTAAGATTTTTGAGTAATCTCCTATACCGGAAGCTGCCTTATAATT
>CAYSTR010000613.1:0-2031 GCA_964433745.1 uncultured Oscillospiraceae bacterium
GTGTAACTCTCATTACTCTATCTCCTTAATTCTCCTATAAGCTTATCACTAGCGTCCTACAACCCCGGTGCGGCTAATGAGTATATCCAGCATTTCGTCCAGGGTCGTCATAAGTCTCGAGGCAGCCTTGTACGCTTTATCGTAGAGCATCATGTTAGCGCCCTCTTCGTCCATGGACACGCCCGACACATCGTCGCGGCGGTTGAGCATCTCGTCAGCTATTGCCGCTGTCGCTTCCAGACGGCTGTCGCTGAAATCCTTTTGCTGTCCCAGGGTTGTGTTATATGAATTTACAAAGCCCTCCAGAGTGCCTGTATATTCGGGGAACTCCAAATCCTTGCTAAAAAGGTCTATCATCGTCAGAATAAAGTTATTGTCGCCCACACCGTCATAGTCGATATCGGTGATTATGTATCCCGGATCCTTTGACCATTCCTCGCTTATTGTTATGTTTCCGGCGTTTACATTATTTATATCGGTAGGCTCAAACAAAGTCTTTTGAACCTCGCTTGCATTGTAACCCTTTTGCACAACGGATAGTTTACCATAAACTCCGCCGCCCATCTGTAGCTCTCCCAGATTGTCCACGCCGGCATTTTTCGCTTCTATGGTAATGATTCCGTCTTTGTTTGTTGAAATTTTATAGTTGTCGTCAAACACCTTATTGCCGCCGCCATCGGTTATAGCCTTTAGTTTATCTGCTATTTCATTTGCTTGATCCTGTTTAGTAGCCTTGGGATCAACAGAAATTGTGTAATTGTTACCGCCAATATTAATAGACATATTTGTTGTTGCGGTAAAGGGAAATGGTGTTGGCGTAGCATACTCATACTTAGCGGGTATCGCTTTGGTCTGCACCTGTGAGTTAAACTGCGTTACCAGCATCTTCGCCATATCGTTTATCTGATCCTTATAATAGGGTATGCCGCGTTCAAACGTCTCGTTCTGACCGTCAGCGCGGAAGCCCCTGCCGTTTATCATATCGGTAAACGCCTTTAGTGAGCCTGTTGTGAGAGACACGCCGTCACCGGTGCTCTGCCAGTTGAGCGATACCGTGCTGTCCGGATTGCGCACAAGGTTCATTCCGTCGTACTTCTTACCGTCTACAACGGTGTGTCCGTTCATGGACACGGTCACGGTACCGTCACTGTTTTCAGTGACTCGCATATCGCCGTACTTTGACAGCTGATCCAAGAGCACATTTCGCTGGTCAAAAAGCTCATTCGGACCGTATACAGAGCCCTTGGAGGCGCCCGACTTATATATATCGCCGCTTATTGATTCGTTTAGATTAGCCACCTTTTCGAGAATGGCATTGACATCGTTTACAGCAATCTGCATATTGAACTTCTGCTGCTCGAGAATATTATTGAGCTTAGAGTCAAACTGCTTTAAGACCTGTGTGATGTTCTTTGCGGAGGTCATGAAGATATTCGCATGTGTCACCTGATCGGGGCTCTTTGAAAAGTTTTGCAGAGCCGTTACCATCTTCGCAAGACCGTCCTTCAAGCCGTTGCTGGTAAGCTCGTCAAGCGCCGACTCCATATCGCCTAGAATTGCCGACGTCTGGTCATAATAACCCACATCGCAGAACTCCTCGCGGAAGCGCTTATCTAAGAAGCTGTCTCTTACCTGACCAACTCCTGTAATCTGTACGCCTTGACCCGCCATGTCGCTCTTTGAGGTGCGGTAGCGTGTCGCCATGTTGTTAACCGCCACGCTGGACAGGTCAACTCTCTGGCGGGTATAGCCGTTTGTGTTGATGTTGGCAAGGTTATTACCTGTTATGTCAAGCCCCTTTTGGTTGACGGACATACCTTTTCTGGCTGTTTCAAAGCCCATAAACGTCGGTCTCACGATAGTTACCCCCATTTTTGCTGACGCTTTTACGTTAACAGTCAGCATTTTTCTCTTAAAAATATGTAAGGACCAGCGGGGCAAAAACCCCGCTTGCCGTTAAATTTTTGCGTTTATTATAACAGTTCCGTTGTCGCCCGGCTCGGAATATCCTCTGCCGTAGGATGTACCCTC
>CAYSTR010000614.1:0-2027 GCA_964433745.1 uncultured Oscillospiraceae bacterium
CAACCGGACGTGTATCAAATGCGTCAACCCTAGCACCCAGTCTCTTTGCGGTTGCAATAGCTTGAAGCCCTGCAACACCTACACCAATTATAAACACCTTAGCCGGGGATATAGTACCGGAGGGTGTCATCATCATTGGGAATATTTTATTGAGCTTTGATGCAGCGAGTATAACAGCATAATAACCTGCCAAAGAGGCTTGAGAGCTTTGAACATCCATTTTTTGCGCCAATGTGGTTCTCGGTATCATCTCTAGGCTAACTGCATTGATAGAGGCTTTTGCAAATTCATTAAGTAATGAGGTCTCATTAAAAGCATCCAGATAACTAAGATGCAGTGTGCCGCTTTCTATACCCGATAAAGAAGCGGGTTTCTGTACACGTACAACAATATCTGCTGCGGCGTATCCTTCTTCACAGGTTGATTTTATGACCGCTCCTGCATTGGTGTATTGCTCGTCTGTGAACCCGGAGAGCTCACCTGCTCCGCTCTGAACATAAATCTCAAATCCCGCGGATATAAGCTTTTTTACATCATCGGGAACAAGTGCGGTACGTGTCTCCTCCTTTTGGGTTTCTTTACACAGAAATACTCTGTTCATGAATTGTTCTCAACCTTTCTCAAAAAATAATTATGCCGAAAGATTATTACTAAAACACTGTGATAATATAAAGACCTTTTAAAAGCCCGACTTACATTATATCACACTTTATTTTTGACTGCAATGTTTTTATATCACATACAAAAACATTGTAGAATATGCTCAATCGTTAATAAAATCGGGTACTATTCCTTAACAATTTGCAAATAAAATGCACCCCAAGAGACATGCTCTCGGGGTGAGATATAATTAGTCAACCATATCGGGGTTAAAGCTCTCTTTCCACGGAAGCCCCCACTTATTTAGAGCTTCCATAAAAGGATCGGGGTTTAGCTCCTCTACATTGTGAACGCCGGGTTTCAGCCAGTGTCCCTGCATGACCATCATAGCGCCTATCATCGCCGGAACACCTGTGGTATAGGAGATGGCCTGCGAGCCTACCTCCTTGTAGCATTCCTCATGGTCGCAGACATTGTAGACATAGTACCGTGTATCCTTGCCGTCCTTTTTACCGGTGAATATGCAGCCGATGTTGGTTTTACCCTTTGTGCGCGGTCCCAATGAAGCGGGGTCGGGCAGTACGGCCTTGAGAAACTGCAAAGGAACTATCTTTTTCCCCTCAAAATCTATGGGGACAATAGAGGTCATTCCCACGTTCTCCAGAACCTTTAGATGTGTAAGATAGTTCTGAGAGAATGTCATAAAGAAGCGTATACGCTTGATTCCCCGCAGATTTATAGCCAGGGATTCAAGCTCCTCATGATGTAACAGGAACATGTCCTTATTACCTATCTCCGGGAAGTTATAAACCCTTTTAATCGACATGGGTTCGGTTTCGATAAATTCACCGTTCTCAAAATAGCTTCCGTTAGCAGTTACCTCTCTGATGTTTATCTCCGGATTGAAGTTGGTCGCGAACGGATAGCCGTGATCTCCCGCATTTGCATCTAGAATATCCAGTGTCTCTATCTCATCGAAGTAGTGCTTTTGAGCATACGCCGAAAACACTCCGGTCACTCCCGGATCAAAGCCCGAACCTAATATGGCTGTTATCCCTGCCTGTTCAAACTTCTCCCTATATGCCCACTGCCACTTGTATTCAAATTTTGCGGTATCCAGCGGCTCATAGTTTGCGGTGTCAAGATAGTGTGTCTTGGTTGCAAGACAGGCGTCCATAATGGTCAAATCCTGATAAGGAAGCGCCACGTTAATGACAATAAATGGCTTATACTCCTCGATTAGGCGAATAAGCGCCGGTACATTGTCAGCATCTACCTGTGCAGTCGTGACCTTGGTCTTATACTGTGTCACCTGTTCTTTTAACGCGTCGCACTTGCTCTTTGTGCGGGACGCTATCATGATTTCGTCAAACACCTCGGAGTTCTGGCAGCATTTGTGTACGACAACACCTGCTACCCCTCCCGCT
>CAYSTR010000615.1:0-2024 GCA_964433745.1 uncultured Oscillospiraceae bacterium
ATGATTTATCTATAGTGGATAAAACAACCAGCGATATTGAATCCTTACGAGAGATAGAAGCGGTAAATGCTCCGACAGAGGTAGCCGCTACGGTTACATCCTTGAAAAACGGTGCGTTTTATATTGGGGTTGGCTTAGTTGCTATTCTTATGGCGGTGTCACTTCTAATTGTCGTAAATACAATAAAGATTACGGTGTTTAATAGACGTAAGGAAATAAACATCATGAAGTATGTAGGAGCGACAAACCTGTTTATCAGATTGCCGTTTCTAGTAGAGGGGATAACCCTGGGGCTTTTCTCTGCCGGGATATCCTTTCTGGGTGTTTTCTTTATATACGACAGAATTCTAATGTTTTTAATTGATAATAACACCGGTTGGTTTAATATATTTCTTGAGAATTTTGCATCTCCGGCGGAGATCCTACCGCAGATTCTCGTTGGATTTGTCTTGTTTGGTTCGTTTGCAGGACTTTTGGGCAGTGTTTTCTTTGTCAGAAAGCATCTGCGTGTCTAAACTTGTAAAAAAGAAAGGAAAAGGAATGAGAGGCAGGTTAAAGAAACAATTAAGCTTCGTTCTGACGCTATGTATTACTTTATGTGTATTCTCACAAGCAGGTTATGCTGATAATAGCAGTAACCCCGATATTTATTCGCCTACTTTTGGTCCTGAGGATTCAAGCACTGCATCATCCGAGTCTACGTCACCGGGAGTGTCATCGTCTGGAGCGTCATCGTCGGGAGCGCCTAGCTCTTCCGGTACTTCAAATACAAAGAATCAACAACAGGAAAAAGATAAGCTAAACAATCAGCTTTCCGGTTTACAGTCTGAATATAAGAAGCTGGAGCAGCAGCAGCAGCAGCTAAAAAAGGATATTGCGGCGGCAAAAAATGAAAAGGAAAAGCAGCTTGCAATAAAAAAACAACTTAACAATCAGATTTACATAACCGAGCAGCAGATTAAGATTTTAGAAGAGAAGATTAGGGTGACAGAAGAGAACATCCTAGTCTTAGAGGAGCTTATTCTGGCAAAACAACAGGATATAGAGGCAAACTACGATAAGTTTAAAAAACGTCTGCGCGCTCTTTATATGACTGATACTGCCACCACTATAGAACTCATTCTAGGTGCCGGAAACTTCTACGATTTCCTAGTAAAATCAGAGATGACCAAGCGTGTGACAGATCACGATAAGGAATTGATAGCAGAACTGGGACGTCAAAAAGAGAGCATAGAATCGGACAAACGTGAGGTGGAGCAGTATAAGCAGGATCTAGAAACCGATAAACGTGAAATAGATATTAAAAAGGCAGAGCTGGCTGACTCATTAACAGGTGTTAATACCCAGATAAATAATCTCAGTGCCCTTGAAAAAGAGAAGCTGTCGCAGGAAGCAAAGATACTCGAGGCTATGCAGGAAGCCAAAAGAGAAATGGACGCTATCTTTAAGCAGATGCAGTCATTTCAAGCTGACTATGTAGGCGGTGAGTTTACCTGGCCGCTGCCCGGCTACAAGACTATAACATCCTATTTCGGACAGAATAGGGGTTATTATAACTCCGCGGGACAATGGGTTGGGGATGTTCATACAGGTACAGATATATCCGGTTCAGGTGTCAGCGGTAAGAATATAGTAGCCGCCAATTCCGGTGTTGTCTATATGGCGACATACTCGAATGTCGGTTATGGTAACTATGTCATTATCGACCACGGCGGCGGAAGAAGTACCTTGTATGCGCACTGTTCCTCTCTTAATGTATCAAAGGGGCAGTCTGTCGAGAAGGGACAGGTTATTGCCACAGTTGGATCAACAGGTAATTCCACCGGTCCTCATCTGCATTTTGAGGTGCGTATAAGCGGACAGGCAGTAAATCCTATGCAGTATTTTAAATAAGCATAAAGACTTGAGAAAGGATTTGTGACGGATTAAAACGTCACACCCTGATATGAGTAAAAAAATATCACTTGGTGCGACTATAACCCTTATGGCTATAGCTGTGGCTATAACCTTTACAATTACGATGC
>CAYSTR010000616.1:0-2017 GCA_964433745.1 uncultured Oscillospiraceae bacterium
GGCGGCGCTCGAGCGGCAGCGGCAGCGGGGAATCGAAGAAGAGGACGAGCAGGGTATTACATACGTAATGCAGATGTTGGCAGAGCTAATGAACAACATCCCAGGACTTTCCGACATACTAAGCGGTATTCCGGGTGCTACGGACAACGGTGTTATTACAATTAACAGCGGCAACGCACAAGCGATACTCACAGCGTTGACAGAGAACCCCAGCGCACGGGAGATACTGCAAGGAGTTAAGATGCCTTTAGCGCAGGAGCTCATTCCGGTGGAGGTTGTGTCCAAGGGCGGCGAGGAGGTTAAATCACACGATTTATTGAGCTTTCTCGATTCCATGCGGTACATACGTACAGTGAGCAGCTCACGCACTCAAGACGGCAATCTGAGCATGGAGCTTGACATTGAGGATCTGCAAAAGAAGGTAGACGAGGGCAGGTTCATCCCGCAGACAGCGAATGTACAGCAGAGCTTTGGTGCCATGGTGGAAAAGGCGCAGGCAGCGGAGACCATAAACGTCCCGACGCTAGGTGTGCAGATTACCGAGGGTATCACAAAGAACCTGACACTGGAAAACAACGAGTTCATTATTAAGCTTCGTCCGGCGGAGTTAGGCGAGATCACAATTAAGATGGTCGAGCAGGGGGGCAGGGTAATGCTTAGCCTCATAGCTTCAAGCCAGGCGACCGAGCGGCTTATCACAGCAGAGCTTGCAGGACTCAAGGATCAGCTAGGACATTTAAACGCGGAGATCGTACAGGTGACGAGCGAAGCGGCGGCGTATCATCAGGCAGACAGCCAGTTCGGCGGTGAGTTCTCCGGAAGACAGTACCGTGAGGGCGGTCAGTCCATGAATTTTGCAGAGCTTCCCGAAGAGGAAGAGAGCGAGACAGGGACAGTACGCTACACATCGGGACTTGACACCTACGCTTAACAGGGAAAGGTGATATTAGGAGAGATTTTATGGATATAAACACAAACTATTATAACATGCAAAAGCGCATGGCAGATCAGCAGACAAGATCCAAAGACAAGACCACGACCGACGCATTCGGCAATGTCATAAACGCGGTTTATGAAAACCCCAATGATAAGATGGTGTCGGTAGATAACTTCCTGCAGCTCATGATAGCACAGCTTAAAAACCAAGACTTCATGAACCCGACGGACGACACACAGTACGTTACACAGCTTGCACAGTTCGCGACCATGCAGCAGATGACCGAGATGGCTTACTACGCTACATCGTCCTATGCTATGTCTCTGGTGGGCAAGGATGTAACGATTGCGAGCATGTCAATCGGCGGCAAGGTAGATAAGATTACAGGACCTGTCGAAAAGGTTATGCTGGTTGATAAAGAGTTTAAGATTTACGTCAAGGGCAAGGCATATGACCTAAACCAGATTATGGAGGTCAACGCTCCCGGCACGACATCCTCCGGCGGTGTGGACACCTCGAAGCTGCTCCCCTATCCGACTAAGATAGAAAGCGACAGCATCACCATCGAGTGGAAGCCTGTATCCAGCGACGAGGACGTAAACAAAGACTATACCTACACGGTATACTACTCCACAGAGCAGAGCTTTGACGATTTAGATGAAGTCAAGAAGGGCACAGTGGCAGGTACGGTAGGCAGTGACGGAGAGTTAAGCATAGATATTAAAAACCTCAAGGCTGACACTACATACTTCATCAACGTTGTGGCGACTGACAAGTCCGGTAAGCAGAGTGTGTATCAAAAGGCAACAGTAAGAACCGCTAAGATATCCGGTCAATAGCTATATGAATACAGCAAAGACTTTATATGGGGTTTATAATGGATAAGATTTTGCAAAGCAGAATGTTAACCCCGATAGTCACAGGGACACCGGTCGTTAAGACGAATTTACCGCAGAAAAGCGGCGAGAGCTTTAGAGATGTGCTCAATGCTAAGCTGGGCGAGAGTGCCAATGTGTCCTTTTCGGGGCACGCAGCGGCAAGGGTAGAGCAGAGGGGTATCGAGCTTTCGGAGACAGATAT
>CAYSTR010000617.1:0-2016 GCA_964433745.1 uncultured Oscillospiraceae bacterium
GGACAGAATATCGGTTAAAACGAGTACACGCTGCTATGAGGTCATAATCGGGCGGGGACTGGACTACGGTCAGCTGCTTTTGGGCGTCATTCCCCCATGTAAAGCCGTGATTGTCAGTGACGAGACTGTATTCTCTCTATACGGAGATAAAGCAGTAAAAAGTCTAACTGACAGTGGATACAGCGTCAAGTCGTTCGTATTTCCGGCCGGAGAGGCTTCAAAAACACTAGCAACCGCCGGGGAGATTGTGTCGTTTTGTGCGGAGGAGCAGCTGACGAGGAGTGAAATACTGGTCGCTCTGGGCGGCGGGGTTGTAGGTGACATTACCGGCTTTGCGGCGGCTGTTTATCTGCGTGGTATTGACTTTGTACAGCTTCCCACAACGCTTCTGGCGGCGGTGGATTCCTCTGTGGGCGGCAAGACGGGTGTAGACCTGCCCGCCGGAAAAAACCTTGTGGGGGCGTTCCATCAGCCCATCGGTGTGTTCTGTGATACTAACGTATTTAGTACACTACCCGCAGAGGTGTTCTCTGACGGTATGGCGGAGGTCATCAAGTATGGTGTCATTCAAGACGAGAAGCTCTTTCAAAGACTGGGCGGGGAGTATAATATAGACGAGATTGTCAGCCGCTGTGTAGCCATTAAAGCTGATATAGTCGGTCAGGACGAGTTTGATAACGGACTGCGCCAGCTCCTCAACTTCGGGCACACTATAGGACACGCCGCCGAAGCTATAAGTGATTTTAAGATTTCTCACGGCAGTGCTGTTGCTATGGGGATGATTATGATTACCCGCTGCTGTGAGCAAAAGGGACTAGTCTCCCCCGGCTGCAAAGACAAGCTGAGGGCACTGCTCGAACGGTATAAGCTGCCCACAGAATGTCCGTATACGGCAAAGGAGCTGTGCGGGAGGATATTGTCGGACAAGAAGCGGAAGGGGGAAAACATTACCCTCATCATCCCTAAACGTATCGGTGAGGCGGTGCTCCATCCTATCCCTGTATCCGAGCTAATGAATTTTCTGGAGGGGACAATATGACAGTAACCATTAATCCTAAGAAGCTTCATGGCAGGGTGGAGGCAGTCGCTTCTAAATCATACGCTCACCGTTTACTTATTGCAGCGGCACTGTCTAATACCCACTCCACTATACGCGTAAATGCAATGTCCGAGGATATTCATGCGACTATTGGCTGTCTTAGGGCTTTAGGAAGCGATATTAGTGTTAGTGATGGGCAGATAAAGGTCTCACCCATAAAATATTTAAGCGGCGAGACGCTGCTCGACTGTCATGAGAGCGGCTCAACAGCGCGGTTTCTTCTGCCTGTGGCAACACTTTTCACCGACAGCTTTGTTATGACGGGTGCAGGCAGGCTGCCTGTTCGCCCATTTGCTCCCATCTGCCGGGAAATGAGGAAAGCAGGCTGTGACATGGACAAGGAGACACTGCCCATGCGTGTAAGCGGGCGGCTTCGTCCGGGGCAGTTTCAGCTAGAGGGGGATGTGTCATCCCAGTTTATATCGGGACTAATGCTTGCACTCCCGCTTTTAGACGGAGACAGCGAGATAATCCTAACCTCCCCGCTTCAATCCGCCGCATATGTGGAAATTACCATAGACGTACTGTCACTCTTCGGTGTGAAGATAGAGAAGCAGGATACCGGTTACAGCATAAAAGGCAATCAAACCTACCTTGCTCCCGAAACACTCACAGTCGAGGGAGACTGGTCAAATGCCGCTTTCTTTCTTGGTATGAACGCCATGGGAAGCAATGTAACTGTCGATGGGTTAAACCCCAAATCCGCACAGGGTGACAGTGCGTCAGCTGCACTTTTAAGGGATTTGGGTGTGACCGCACCTGCTTGTGAGCGGATTATTGATGCAAAACAGATTCCCGACCTTGTACCGACACTGGCTGTAGTGTGTGCAGTCACCAATTTCCCCCCTCCATTAGACATTCATTATTGTCTGGAGAGGGTTATTTTTGACTTCTTATGGACCAAACTTGTGTATGTG
>CAYSTR010000618.1:0-2010 GCA_964433745.1 uncultured Oscillospiraceae bacterium
CCCTGCATAACTATTGAGTTGGACACCTTTGCACCCTTTTCTATTATAACACTTCTAAACAGTATAGAGTTTTCCACCTCTCCGTCAATCTGACAGCCGTCCGCCACAAACGAATTTTTTACCACGCTGTTTAATCCGTAAATGACAGGAGCTTCGTCCCTAACCTTTGTGTACACTGGATGATTAAAGAGCGCTTCTCTCACATCCTCTCGTAAAAGCTCCATATTAGAGTTAAAATAATCCCGCATAGAATGTATACGCGCCGCGTAACCTTTTACCTCATAACCTGTTATGTTAAGACTGCCGACACCTGTTTGCAGTATATCCTTTTCTAGGTTGTATCTGCTTCTGCTCATACAATCGGCGCACATGCTAAGGAGCTTTTCACGCTCGAAAATGTATATGTTAAGAGCTATGTTCTCCTCACCGGACACAGGCGGGTCTATGAGAATATCCTGTACCCTGCCGCCGTCCCCGACCTTGAGAACCACCGTATCAACATTCCCGCGCGCCAAAGCCATGCGCTTATATGCCACCGTTACATCCGCACCGCTTTCGATGTGCCGCTTTAGCATATCGCTTAGGTTCATCGTGCATATGACATCACAATCCGACAGTGCCACATATTTTGCTTTCGAGTGGGAAATAAACCCCGAAATTCCCGACAACGCCTCAATTCGTCCCTTATAAAGCCCTGAATCGGTTGTGGAAAACGGAGGCAGAATCACAAGCCCCTGGCGCTTACGTGCCAAATCCCACTCGCGCCCAGAACCCAGATGATCCATAAGCGATTGAAAGTTCTGTTTTGCTATGACGCCTACACTGTTTATTCCGGCGTTTACCATGTTAGACAGTGTAAAATCTATAAGCCTGTATCGCCCTCCGTATGGAATTGAACCCATTGTGCGCTTGGTGGTCAGCTCTTTAATAATATCGTCATGCATGTTGGAAAATATAATCCCCAGCATGGAATTTTCCCCTATATTCATGTCAAAATCCGTGACACGGCTCGCAAGATCCGCAGGTCACAATCCTTTCTTCATAATCTGTTAGCCCGCACATACAAAGCCGTCAATCAATCATCGCCTTTGCCGGAATGACCATACCCTCGGATATAGTAACCCCGCTTCCGATTACGCTGATACCCCATTCATCACGGTTTTTCATGTTTTCGGGGCGTTCTCCCACTCTAGCTCCCGCTTTAATGACCGAGTTCTCCGCAACTATGGAGTACCGCACCACCGCACCCTTTTCCACTACCGAGCCCGGCATGATGATACTGTCCTCTATAATAGCGTCCTCGCCTATCTTTACACCGGCAAACAGCACCGAAAAGTCCACTTGACCGTATACCTCGCAGCCCTCGGTGATTATCGAGTTTTGAATTTTTGCGTTTACCCCCGCATAATGGGGCGGCAGACCTGGGTTTCGGGAGTAAATCTTCCAGTTTGCATCCTTTAGGTCAAGCGGGACATTGGGGTTAATCAAATCCATATTGGCTTCCCAAAGGCTGTCAATCGTCCCGACATCCTTCCAGTACCCCGAGAACGGATATGCAAACATACGCTCACCCGCTCCTAACATGGCTGGAATAATATTTTTCCCAAAATCCTTACTGGAGGTATAGTCCTTTTCGTCCTCTATTAGGTATTGCTTGAGCTTCTTATAAGTAAAGATATATACCCCCATGGATGCTAAATCAGATTTGGGCTGTGCGGGCTTCTCCTCAAACTCATAAACCTTCATGTCCTCGTCTGCATTCATGATTCCGAACCTTGAAGCCTCCGAAAGCTCTACCTTTAATACCGCAATAGTACAGTCCGCATTCTTTTCCTTATGGTAGCTTAGCATCTTTAGATAGTTCATCTTGTAGATGTGATCCCCCGACAGGATGAGCACATACTCCGGATCATACCGGTCTATAAACGAGAGATTTTGATATATGGCGTTTGCTGTACCCTTGTACCAGTCATAATCCCCCGATTTCTGATACGGCGGCAGAACGCAGAC
>CAYSTR010000619.1:0-2008 GCA_964433745.1 uncultured Oscillospiraceae bacterium
GATCCGTTCGGATACGGTCGTAGCTACTCTTCATTTGAGCTGCGTACTCTGTCACTTAGTGGAAACAATGTGAGTGTAAGGCTAAAGAATACCGGAGGTATGAGTGCCGGACAAACGGTTTCTCTCTATGTATCGGGTGGTCAGATGCGTGAGCGGTTTGCATTAAAGGGTGTAGAGCGGGCTTATCTGGATAAGGACAGTGAAGCTACTGTTACATTACCGCTTGGTACGGATATCTTTTCTGTGTACGATAAAAACGGCGATAAGAATGTTATTCCCGGCGTTTACAAGCTGTTTGTGGGACTGTCACAGCCGGATAACCGCAGCGTACAGCTCATGGGAATGTCACCTCTTTGCTTAGATGTGGTTGTGGATGCAAACGGACAGTGTAAGCTTAAATAAATCTATAAGTTAATGAGCATCCCCCGGCTTCAACTTGTTGTTGAGACCGGGGGATTTGTATTTGTGTGCATTTGCGTCGCTTAACACCTTGCCGATATCGCGGTGAGATAAAAAAACGTATTAACTATTCGTTAGCAACATTATATTCATCGTATACATTGAAAAGGAAATTACCGTTTTCGTCATATGCGCTGCCGTCAATATAGGTAATCGGGCCGGTGTAGTATTCAGGAGCAGTCTCATGTCCTGCACAGTAGCCGGGTAGATTGGTTTTCTTATAGTAACCCATAGCCGTCTCTGAACAGAAATCGGATGCCAGGTCTCCGGATTTCAGGCAAAAGGAGCGGGTCACCACATTGTCCGAATGGGGGAAGTCTATCTTCTCCAGTCCCTCATGCACCTGCTGCATGACTATCTTCCATGTGCGGCTGGGCGGATGAACGTTATAGTACACAAGCTCTTCCGGCTCGTCATAACCCCACCAGACCACACCAATGTAGTAGGGGGACATACCTACGTACCAGTGATCCTTATTGTCCGAGGTTGTTCCGGTCTTTCCGCCTAGAATCTGACCGTCAAACTTAGACTGGAAGCCTGTTCCCCATGAGGAGTAAACTACCGATTGCAGCATACGGTTTGTTATATCTGCTGTCTCTGCGCTTATAACACGCTTGGGATCATAAGTGTTTTCATAGATTATATTTCCGTTTGAATCGGTAACCTTTGTAACTGTGTGAGGTTTATTATAATAGCCGCCGTTACCGAACGGCTGATATGCCGCTGCCCATTCCTCGATGGTGACACCCTCGGTCAAACCGCCTAAGCTCATTGGAGCGCGGTCAATATCTGTCTTTATCTGGTTACCTACAGTCATGGAACGGATAAGTGTCGTTATCCCAAGCTTCTCGGTAAGAAACTCAAATGATTTTAGAGGTGTAACGCGTTCGTTGACTCGGGCTGCAACGGTATTGGTAGACCGAGACAGCGCTTCTATACATGTCATGGGACCCAGAAACTTGCCGTAATAGTTGACCGGCCAGGTTTTAATTTTATCGCCGTCCTTAATCTCAAAGGGTTCATCTTCAAGAACGGTTGACCATGTGATAAGGTCATATTCAATTCCAGGCCCATAAGAAGCCAAGGGCTTGATGGTTGAACCGGGCTGTCTTTTCGTCTGGGTAGCTCTGTTCCATGTGCGGTCGCTTTCTTTCTTGCCTATTCCGCCGACTACACCCACAACATTGCCCTTAAAGTCCATGATAATCATAGCTCCTTGAGGCTGTTGCTCTTCATTTTTTGTTGCCGGAAAGCCTTGGGGATTCTCCTCTGGGTTCTCATATACCGATTCGAGGATGGATTGTATACGTTCGTCAAGGTTAGTATAGATGCGGTATCCGTCGTTGAGCACCTTGTAGGCAGCGTATTGACGCGAATAACCCTTGCGAACCATTAACTCGTTTATGACCTCACGAATTACCTCATCCACGTAATAGTTCTGTACTTCATCGGTAGCCTCTATCGGTTTTTCGTTTAGAACAAGCTTTTCTGCTTTTGCGGCTTGATACTCACTGGAGGTGATAAATCCCTGTTCCAGCATCTGAACGAG
>CAYSTR010000620.1:0-2001 GCA_964433745.1 uncultured Oscillospiraceae bacterium
CTTTGCTGTACCGTATCTGGGGCTTTTATTTGTCGGTGTTTGGTGCATGTTGTAGGAATGGTTGGCTATCTCTATGCGTCCGGACTTTGACAGCTCTGCGATGTCATCCCATGTGAGATATGCGTATGCAGGGTTTCGGTTGCCGTTTACTGCATATTCCTGGGTGAAGCTTCCGACGACCGAGATGACGGCGCACATATCGTATTTTTCTAAAAGAGGAAAGACGCTTGTAAGATTATTGAGATTACCGTCATCAAACGTTATCATGACTGGTTTTTCGGGCAGAGGAATTTTATCGTATATGTAGGCAATGAGTTGTTTGGGAAGAATGGTATTATAGCCGTTATCCTTTAGGTATTTAAAATCATTCTCCAATGTCTTTGCGGACACAACATATTTATTCGGGTTTTTGGGATTTTCAAGTACGCTGTGATACATTAAGATAGTAAGCGGAATACCCTCGCGGCGGCTGGCGGCGGCGGTGGCGGGAACTAGCGTATACTGCGTTATGTACACAATTAAAATCATTATTACAAGAGAGCATATGCTAAGGTATACATAAGCCTTTACCCTTGCCGATTTGACAAGGGTATTGTATATTTTGTGTTTTATTAGCATTATTTGAAAGCGGCGCTTCGCGTCATATCCTTTCGTGAGAGTTATATATTAAAGCTGCTTAACAACCGGCTGATCCTTCTTGTTTATACCGTTGTAACAGGTATTGTGCGAAACGGGACACGCGCCTTTGTAGAGACATTCCTCTATTGTTTTACCATTTGTGTGCCTAATCTCAATTGCTACATTTTCTCCGCACTCGGGACAATATTTTTCTACTACCCATTTAAAGTCATTCAAATAAATCACCTCCTATATAATATGTGCATAAGAAATGGAATATATGCCAAATATTTAAGATATAATTGCGTTAGGGAGGATAAGTTCCTGCGCTGACATTTTAAGGAGGGCTTTTTAGTGGATTCTCTTGCGACAAGGAAGGGAAAGACAAGCCAAGACGAAAAGGAACTGCGTTTAGAAGAACTAGGATATGCCGAGCTACAGGAGATTGTAAAACAAATTAAGCTAAAACTAGAAACCGCATATTTCCGCTTTGATATAGCAACAGACGACAAACTCATAGACGCTTGTATCTATGAGATTAACGCATTGACAGCACAGCTAGAGTATCTTCTTATGCTGTCTAAAAATCAAAAAATGCAAGAGGTGAATACCGGTGGAGTTAAATAAAATAATTCTTTATGGAATCCTAGCACTTATTGGTATTTTCATGCTTACAATGTATTTTAAGACAAAAAAGCCCGTAGTGAGCTTTATCGCTACGGGCTTTTCGGGGCTTTTGGCGTTGGTTTCGGTAAATCTTTTGTCTGGGATGACAGGGGTTGCGCTTACATATAATCCGGCCGTTCTATTTAGTGCAGGTTTTCTGGGCATACCCGGAGTGTGCGCCTTACTATTCTCTAAGCTGATTATGGGGTTTTGATACTACTTGTGGTTTTCATCCACAAAGTGCTTTCCTCTCGTGACATTACTGTCAGATACAATGGGGACTTCATTTATTGTTTTATAGTAATCCGTAATCGAAAGGGTGACATCCTTTGGAACGGCATCCTGTCCCTCAACAGTTGTATAGTTACCCTTCTTGTTCTTTTTCATCGCAGTTGTTCCTCCCTTAAAAGCCTTTTTTAGAGGTACTTTTTTAGCTGGTCGATGGATTGGCGCTCAAAATCGTTCAAGCTCATGGCAAGGTTTTTGACATCGGGGTCAACATCTGTGTATTCGTTGAGCTTTTTTTGCATGTCTATAATACCCATGTTGCTTCCCTCAATCATCATTTGAGCAAGATGTGATGTGGAATCATCCATCGCACTGCTGAAATTAATGCTCATGTCGGTGACAGCCTTTTTAAACTTGTTTGCCTCGGAGGGGCGCTCGTTAAAACGAGTGAGCATTCACTCTGCAGTGGTAGCCATGTTTTTGTACTGG
>CAYSTR010000621.1:0-1986 GCA_964433745.1 uncultured Oscillospiraceae bacterium
CACCGGAATGTAGTTCTATTAACAATAAGACAATTCTTGCAAATGGTAAAACTATTGCGAACATAAACGCGTTACGTATTGATAAATCGCACGAGGGTAAAGGGCATATTTCAAAACTCGTTCGGTTAATGGAGGAATATGCGGTGGCTAATGGTTGCACCACTCTTACCATAGGGGTCGAAGAAAAGGAAGCGCGAAACAGACTCATATACAAACACTGGAGATACGATACCCTTATACATTCCCAAATAGAAGAAAATGAATTGGTGCTTTATTATTCAAAAGAAATCAGCGCAAGACGTATTTACACATCAAATGAAACACTCCGCTTGGTTGAATATAAAAAGTGTGACGACCGTGTTATATATGAAAACTGGCTTGACCCCGACACACAAAAAGGTTATAACGGTGTTTTTGTTGATACCTTTGATGAATTTGAGAGCCGTGAAATAAAACAACGATTTTTTGCAATGATACAGCGAAATTCGGATAATGCTATCATAGGAGCAGTAGGAATATCACCGCCCGAAACTATCCCAGACCTTGCAATATGGATTTTTGGTCCTTACCGCAGGCAAGGATATGGAACAACTGCCTTTGCTTTGTCAACCGAATATGCAGTAAAAGAGCTAAAAATAACCGAGCTTCATGCCGGAGTTTACTCTGATAATATCGGTAGCAGGAAAATGCTTGAACGGTGCAGATACATTCCTTATACACAAGGAAATGTAGCTGAAAAGCATTACATTACAGGTGAGGAAGTTGTTCAATTAGATTTTATTTATCAACCGGTAAACATACGATTAGCTGTCCCTGCTGATGCACCAGATATGGCTGAAATACACGCCCGCTCGTGGGAAGTGGCATACAAGTTTATTCTTCCCGAACAGTATATCAAAGATAAAAACACCACTCGTCTTGCTTTGTTTAAAAGGATTATTACAGATGACAATTACAGACAATATGTCATTGAATATAACGGTAAAACCGTTGGTATTATGTGTGTTGATGTTCCTCAAGAGGATAAGACCCTAATTATTAACGATAGCGGGATTGACGATAGTTATTACGAACTGCATGGTATTTACCTAAACCCCGATTATTACCGTAAGGGAATCGGCACGATTGCCATGAAATTTGCATTCCAAAAAGCTCGCATGGCGGGTAAAAGCATTATGATTTTATGGGTGTTTGCAGAAAATATTAATTCTATCAAGTTTTATGAAAAATGTGGATTTGTCGCAGATGGAGCGAGCAAGATTTATAACTGCGGGAAGGATATGGAATGTATTAGAATGAGAAAAACATTATGACAATCCGACGTAAATTATTTTCTTGTAATTGTCGTGATAGCGTAACGACAATTCGCTTCCCATAATCAGCTCATTTGTTTTGCAGTATTGCATCGTTTATCAGTCTTCCAATGTGCCAAAACACCAAAGTTAAAGCGCTGTTTGCTTGTACAACTAATTGCTTTTTTACAGGATTAGTTAATATAATAGTGAGGGATTAAGAGCATGACACCATACCATTATGCGACTATATCAGAGCTCCATGCAGCTTATAGACACGGTAGCTTGACTGTCCGGGAACTAGTGCTGATATTTCTTTCGCGCATTGCAGAAATAGATCAAGGAGATAATGGTTTGAACGCCGTTCTGGAAATCAACCCAGATGTTCTGTTCATTGCCGATACTTTGGATGCGAAACTAAAATCCGGCGCGCCAATGGGTGCTCTTTTTGGAATCCCAATCCTGCTAAAAGACAGCATAAATACTGCCGATAAAATGCACACCAGTGCCGGTTCATTAGCACTGACAGATAACTTCGCTCCTTCTGATGCACATATAGTGGAAAAGCTTCGTGAAGCAGATGCCGTTATTCTAGGGAAAGCGAATATGACAGAGTTTGCAAATTTTATGACTGATGGCGAAATGCCAGATGGGTATAGTTCCCGGGGCGGTCAGGTGATAAAGCTTTATGACC
>CAYSTR010000622.1:0-1981 GCA_964433745.1 uncultured Oscillospiraceae bacterium
ATGGAGAGGTATGAGTGTCATATTTCTTTTATTGATAATTGTATATATTATCTCCATGTTCATTACAATGGTCATAAGAAAGCCCATTAACCGTATTATGGAGAACATTCAAGCTCTCGACGGAAACCCCGCTGAATACTCTAACGGTATATTCCTCAACGAATTAAATGAGTTGTCTTTTACATTTAATAAAATGCTGGAACGTGTAGGTGCGGTGATAGAGCTTGAAAAGCATAAAAATAAAGCAGAGCTTAAAGCCTTACAAAGTCAGATAAATCCTCATTTTCTGTACAATTCTTTTGAGCTAATAAAGTGGTTAAGCGATAACGGCGAGAAGGAAAACGTAGAGCTTATGGTTAATAATCTGACACAGCTGTTTAAGCTGGGGGTAAACGAAAAGAAAAACTTTATTACCGTCGAAGAGGAGATAAGCTATACAAATGCATATCTGACAATACAGCAGATGAGATATGCCGACATTCTAACGGTTTCGTTTAATGTTAACCCCAATGTGCTTGAATATCTTGTTCCCAAGCTTATCTTACAGCCGTTGGTTGAGAACTCTATCTACCATGGTATAAGGGAATTGGACGAAACAAAAGGTATACTTACAATTAATTGTTATCTTGCGACAGATAATATTATTATTTACGAGGTTATAGATAATGGTGTAGGATTTTCGAGCGAAAGACTGAACGTGATACTTGAACAGCTTAGTAAAGAAGATGACTACAATGAGAGCATTGGTCTTTTTAATGTTCACAAACGGTTAAAGCTATTTTTTGGAGAAAAGTACAGTATAAATATTCAAAGTGAACCATATAAGCAAACGAAAATTACTATTCGTTTTCCTGTACAGTAAGAATTATAAGGTGAGCTTGTAGGTTATAAAACGACCGTGACGTTTTTTCTATCGTCACGGTCGTTTTTCACTGTTATAAATTCTTTTCAATAAATTTAGGAAGCTTAGGATTCTTGCTCAAAAGAAGATATGCTATTGCGGCGATACCGGCTAAAGCCAGGATGAAGAACATGAAGAAGAAGATAACATATAGGTCAAATCCACCGCCGGAATCAACCGTGAAGGTAGGCCCCGGAATGAAGATATCGGGCATGGTTTCACCCTCTATGAATGTAAACTCTCCGTCACCGCCGCCGGTATTCGGATTTATTGGTACATACTGACCACTAGGTCCTATCGATGAAATCTTATACAATCTCTCCAGCTGATCAAAGGTATATTCTACATCGGTAGGGGAGATAGTGCCTAAACGCCGTCCGCTTATTCCCAGCTGTCCGTTGTTATAGTTTACTACTAATGTTACGCTCTTTCCTTGAAGTGCTCTCATTACATCGGCGGGCATCCGTGTTATTCCTCTGGCATCTGCCTGTATTACCGCCCCCTCCTTAGCGGTACGTATCTGGTCTATAACGTTATTCCAGATCTTTGCTAGCTGCTCTGCTGTATATCCTCCTGTTACGTTAGAGGTTGTGGAGGAAGAGTTACTGTAAGCGATTGCAAAGGGGCTTAAAGACGTTACCGTAAACTCAATGCTGTTACCTGTAAGTTTTGAATTTTGCACCACATAGGGAGTACCGCCGGAGATATGTATGACTTTATATGAGCTGTAGTCCTTAGGTATATTAAACGGAGCAGTCTCCAGTGGGATTGTTATGGTTATAGTACCGGTAAATGTTACATTGACATTATTAGAATTTATGAGCATTAAATCAAGTCCGACAAATCGATAACCTTGTCCCAAAAGGGAGGTTACCGAGTTTGACAGGGTTTGATAGGTTGGATCGGTGGATGAATATAGTGTATGCGACAGCTTTACTGTATTCAATGGTGAACTGAAGGTAGTCCCAATCCCTGCCGTGAATGATAAAGTTGTGTTAATTACACCTGTCATATTTAAGGTGTTTGACGGTGGAAGATAGTTATAAGCGTCTGTTCCTGTTATCGTATTATCTGATAGAG
>CAYSTR010000623.1:0-1981 GCA_964433745.1 uncultured Oscillospiraceae bacterium
GAGTACATCAATCTTAGCAGTGCTGTTGAGAATCGATAAAAATTCCTGCTCGGAGGGATTTATTGTCACTGGATAATCCTTCTCTGCGATTAATGAAGCGGCGGGTTTTGCCGATATATTATTTAGATTAAATCGTTCCATCAGACGGTACAGCTCAAACTCACGGAATAATGCCCCCGCAGTCTCAGCATCGGGCGTACCCGGGCGATAGTCCTCGATATTCGTGCTAATGGGTACATTGCGGTTGATGGTCGCCAATGTGCGGCTCAAATACGCCTTTTCTCTGTCATTAATTAGCTTTTGCCGCAGACTGTCGCGTATGGATGGGTCGTCAATCCGCGCATATATCTCATCGAGACTACCGAACCGCTCAATAAGGTCAATCGCCGTCTTTTCCCCCACCCCTGCGACACCGGGGATATTGTCAGAGCTGTCGCCCATGAGCGCTTTTATGTCAATGAGCTGTGATGGTGAAGCCTTGTACTTTTCCTTTATTACCGCAGTATCGTATAGAATAGATTCGGGTTTTCCCATTTTAGTGGAGGCAAGCCTTACCACTACATGCTCACCTATGAGCTGTAGACTGTCTCGGTCTCCGGTAGCTATGACACACTGCATTCCGCTTTTTTCGCATACTGCCGCTATAGTCCCTAGGATATCGTCTGCCTCGAAACCCGCAAGCTCGGTTATTTGGTATCCGAGTGCGGTCAATATGCTTCTCAGTGGCTCAAACTGTGCATACAGCTCGTCCGGCATGGAACGCCGCCCCGCTTTATATTCGCCGAACATCTCGTGCCGGAAGGTTTTTTCGGGACGGTCAAACGCAAACACTACATAGTCGGGTTTCACCTCGTCCAACAGTCGTAAAAGTATATTTAAAAACCCCACAAGACCGTTTGTCGGGCGTCCGTCCTTGGTGGAGAGAAGCTTTATTCCGTAGAATGCGCGAAAAAGTATACTGTTTGAATCCACCGCCAGAATCGTTCCCATAAAAACCTCCAAAAATTTCCATGGACAAAATCTAAATTTATGTTACAATATAGTTATTAGCTCCAGTTTGACAAAGGGGTACAGTGCAATGTTTGTTGAAATCCTCATATTTATACATAATGTAATAACAAGGAAACGCTTTACCGTCATTATGGCACTTATAGCCGTATGGTCGTTTTGGAGCGCTCTTTTGTCAGAACCCGGCAATGTGGAGAGGATTTATACCGCATATATATATCCGGTACTTTTAAATGTCATAGGAAGTCTGACCGCACTTGTCCCTTTTTCAATCGCCGAATGGCTACTGATTGTATTTTTCTCTTCAATAATACTATATATTATCATTATCATAGTATACATATTTATTAAAAAACCGAAAAAAAGCTTTTTTATCTCTCACGCAATAAACCTCTGTCTGGCAGCCGTGATACCCCTTACGGCATTTAATGTACTGTGTGCTCCGAACTACCGTCGTTATACATTTGCACAGCTTGCCGGAATGCGCCCGCAGGATTCGTCCGCCGGTACGCTCTATGAGGTAAGCCTCATATTAGCGGAGGCCGTCGCAGAGGTACGTTCCTCCAGAAACGAGCATTCTTCGGGGGTAATGATTCTAAACACGAATAGGGACGAGACCTTTTCTTATGCCAGAGAGAACTTTTTACGTCTTGTGAACGACTATCCGTTTTTATCCGCTCCGCCCGGCAATTCAAAGCCGGTACTCAATTCCTGGGCCATGTCACAGGCGCAGATTACCGGCTTTATCTTCCCCTTTACATACGAATCCAATATTAATACAAACACCCCTCCCATGAGCATTCCGGCTACAGTCTCACATGAGCTAGCGCACGTCAGCGGGATTATGCGGGAGGATGAGGCAAATTTTGCCGCTTTTCTTGCCTGTATCGGCTCGGATAATGAGGATTTTGTCTACTCTGGGCTTATGCTTGCACTCACGCACTGCATGAATGCGCTCTACAGTGCAGACAGC
>CAYSTR010000624.1:0-1979 GCA_964433745.1 uncultured Oscillospiraceae bacterium
GGCTGGACGAGGGCAAGAAGCCCATTCCCATCTCGATAAACCAGTCGGGACTGCACATCTACACGCCGGAGTACACCAAGCGCCTTCTGGAAACGGTGGAGAGGTACAATCTCCCTCCGAACCTCATAGAGCTAGAGCTGACAGAGGGATCATTCTTTGACGATCCGAAAGAGCTGTCCTCGGTCATCAAGGGCTTCCATGACAAGGGCTTTACCATCACGGTGGGTGACTTCGGCTCATGGTACTCCTCCATCAACATGCTCAAAGAGACCCATTTTGATATCCTAAAGATAGACCGCCGCTTCTTCGGCGAGGCAGTGACCAACCGCCGCGGACAGAAGCTTATCGAGAGCATCATCCTCATGGCAAGAGAGCTGGGTATGAGCGTCGTAGCAACCGGTGTCGAGACAGCTGACCAGATGCAGTTTCTCATCAGTGTGGGCTGCGAGGTGGCACAGGGTTATTATTTCTCTAAGCCCATTGAAGCATATAAGCTCGAGGTTCCGAATAAGATATAGTTATTAGGATATTACTGATGACAACCGGCTAAAACCAGCCGGTTTCGTCAGTATTTTCTTAAAGGTACGGATAAGAGATACCCTTTTTGTCCGATCCTTTTATAAGCGAGCGTGGTATTGGATGTTTCTCGTAATGGGTGTATCGGAGACGGAACAGCGCGCATATTCACGGCAGGGTTATAAAGCGGAGCTTCGCAGCTTTGAGTGTGCGGAGTACGTTTTTATCGGGCTTGACCGTGTGCTTATGAGTAAAGACCGCGGCGCGCTGCTTAATAAGCTTACGGCGTGGCACATGAAAAAGACACTTTTACGTATCGTAAAACGTTTCGGGGAGTATTGCGGAGAGATTATAATATCAGACGAGCTTTGGGATATCATAAAGATACCCGCACAAGCTTTGGGGTTTTGCCGGATTGACACATATCCGTCCTCACTTTATCTTGCTAAGGAAGCGTTTCTTCTCGTCATGGCGGGGATTTCCGTTCCGGTGTTCAGAAAGACGGCGGGGATATACGATCCGGACGGTACTCTCTGTGAGGGAACGTATCTGGAGCGGCTTATTAAACGTTGCTCGCAGATTAAGCTTGTCACCGCACATCCCGACAAATTTGCCGCTATACAGGAGCGTATCCTCGACACCTACGGTGCTTATGTCACAGTCGCGGAGGATATGGAGCTTCTGGAGGACACCGCAATAAATCTAGCACTGGGAACTCTGGAGAGAACGCGCTACAGGTCGTCTGCACCTGTCTTTTGCGCTCTGCCGCAGCGCGTCAAGAACGCTGTGTACGGATTCTGCCCTGTCAGACCGGATGACATGCCAAAAGAAGCAGACACGCTCTCGTTTATCACGGCTCTTCCCAGATATGAAGCGGATATAGGCGCATTGACGGTAAAAACCGGAGGTGTAAGGATTACAGTAAACGAGCTGACGGCACGGTTGTCAGAGAAATTTCACATTTTATAATAATTTTCTACTTGACATGTTAAAAATAGACAATTATAATGTATTAATCGGGGAAAAGAATAAATACCGGTATTTGATCGGGCGTCAGGCGAGAGGCTGATGCTTTTTCATATATATTAAGGACTATTTCACGAAGAGAGGGTTATAACATGGCTGCAAATAAACCGATACTGCTCACAGAAGAGGGGCTTAAAAAGCTTGAGGAGGAGCTGGAGTTCCTCAAAACGGTTCGCCGCAAGGAGATTGCGGAGAAGATTAAGGTTGCGCTGTCCTTCGGCGATCTGTCCGAGAACAGCGAGTACGACGAGGCTAAGAACGACCAGGCATTTGTCGAGGCGCGTATTGCCGATATTGAGGCGATGCTCAAAAATGTAAAGATACTCGATGAGGACGAGCTGTCCACCGATGTCGTCAGTGTCGGCGCAATGGTGACACTTTTGGACATAGAGTTTGACGAGAACGTTACCTCTCATATAGTGGGTTCTACCTAGGCC
>CAYSTR010000625.1:0-1972 GCA_964433745.1 uncultured Oscillospiraceae bacterium
ATATGGCGATGTACTACTACGACAACTACTTCAAGGCTTGGGATAAGATTTGGGCAATTGTTTCGCAGAACAGCGAAAAGAGATTTACAGGCTTCGGTCACAATGTCGACCCGATGGAGGCTCTGCTCTCGGGGAAGGAATAAGGAGTTAAAAACGTTGAAATTTAAAACATGGATAAAACAATTTAGAGGGACGAATTCACCGATTGGGGATTTAGCAGATGATATAGCTAATGATAAAAGTTTTCCTAATTCTAACAGTTATTGTGTGCTGAGTGATTACCTTGACAATACTGATGCTTTTAGTACTTTTCAAGAAGTGTGGAAATATTACAAGGGTGATGTTTATCACTGATGTGTTTTTTTAGAATACACTTTTCAAAGAATCTCTGACCGAGATGCTTTTGATACAGAGGTTTGGGGTTTCAGTAGGTTTTAGAATATATCGGAGTAGTGTATGAGTGTTTTGTTATAGTATAAAATGGACTTGATATTTATCAGTGGGTATGGTATAATAAAATTAAGTAATTTATAATGATTTCCTAATGTTGAATGATTTTGGAAACAACGATGAGTTTTCAATGTCAGGAGGATATCAGTTAACACAGTGCGGTTTGAATGAAGTCGACTTGAAAAAAGCATTTTGTGTAATGCAGCATGACTGTGTAATAATCGAGCAAATGCATGCTACAGATTTTAGTCCATGTATTGTTAGATTTATTGATAAGTTTGATATAAAATTGGCATTATGGGCTTAATCATTTATGAACGGAGGATTATTGTGAAAACTAAAAAACAAGTGGAGCTCGTAAACTCGTTTTTAGAAACACTTGATGACAAGCATAGACCTGTTTATAGTGATGTCATTATGCATTTATCAGAACTTGGCTATCATCCGATTAAGGAAAAATCGAGCATTTCGTTCAAACACGACTTGCACAATAAGCAAATGGCTAAAATAGGAATGAAGATCAGTAAAAAATATTCACCGTTTTTAGCATTAAGGTTTTCTGCGTGTAAAAATTATTCACAAAGGTTTGCAGACGTTGTGGCTGCTTACTTTAACAAGTATCCCGCTCGTGTTGCTCGTTGTATAAATGGAGATTGTGATTATTGTGCTGGTGAGCCTGCTACTCACGTCTATACATACACGAATGACAACGTGGAGCATAAGCATTGTGGCGCTTACGCTATTGAAATACCGAATATTACATCTGATGATATTGCAGAAATTAAGAAACTCATTAATGAAGAACACGAATACTTATTAAAACACCAAGTAGGGTTATTATAAAGCTGAATTCAATTGTGTATCAATTTTAGCTTAATGACACAGCTTTTGGTGTATAGGTAGATTTACAAAACACGAAATAGGGTGATAGTATGGCTGAATTAACATCAATGAGAAATATTGGAAAAGCACTGGATGATAAATTAAAATCTGTAGATATTCAAACAGCGGAAGATTTAATCGAATTAGGAAGCAAAGAAGCCTTTTTTCGTCTGAAAACAAGATATCCCAATGCCTGTTTGGTTTTCTTATACACATTGCAAGGTGCGATTGATGACGTTGACTATAATCGTCTTCCAGATGATATTAAACAAGATTTAAAAAACTTTAACGAAACCCTAAAATAACAAAATGAACATCTTGCTCCATATAAACAAACCCAAAAGCACCTCGCCGAGGTGCTTTTCTTATGTCCAAAAACAGGAGGTGCCACGCTTGGATATACAAAAAATAAAATCAGAATTACTTAACCCCGCCGAATATAATCCCCGAAAAGACCTAAAACCCAGCGACAAGGAATACGAAAAACTCAAACGCTCTATCACGGAATTTGGCTTCGTTGAGCCTGTCATTTGGAATAAGCAGACAGGGAACGTTGTCGGCGGTCATCAGCGGCTTAAGGTTATACTCGACCTCGGTCACAGTGAAATTGACTGTGTTGTCGTGGACTTGGATTTGCAAA
>CAYSTR010000626.1:0-1968 GCA_964433745.1 uncultured Oscillospiraceae bacterium
TTCAAGCTGCTGGGCGCACCCCGTTCTTAAAGGCGCTGTCGCCCTCGAGGTTGTTCAAAAGGTGCATCCGGCAGTTTTTTAGCTCATCTCCGATGAAGCCGAGCCTCAGCAACCAACATCGGAAGCTGTATTTATCGTTTGTTGTAACCGTCGCCTTAGGGCTTGCGCATTTTTGGGTCAGTGCTTGATGGCTCATTGCTAGGCAAAGGCACACGAAGGCCCGTATCTGGCCGCAATGGGTTGTGCCATTTGCGAGTCTCCACTCGATCGAGCCTTTTGTAAACACGCTGTGGTAATTGAGGGCTCTGTAACGCGAATTGTTGTAATGCCTATTCCTGTCCTCGCCCGGTGCCTGAGCGTACCAGATATCGGCAAGCTCCTCCATTGTTTCAGGCTTCTTCTCGTTGAGCTGCTTCAAGAAGGTTCTGTCGATCTTTTGGCAGTACCTCATTCTGTTTGGGTCAACGGCTAGGGCTTTTAAGATTAAATCTTCCTTGCTCGCCGTAATGTTCATGAGGTTTCTGAGTGTTTTTGCCGTGTGGTTACCCAGCCCAATATGGATATGTAAACCGGCTCCGAATTCACTTCTTGATACAAACCCTGCTTTGCGAAGCTTGCGTACCATCTCTTGGTAGGCGGGAATGTCACTATAGGCGAGTATGGGGGAAACCACTTCAACGCTGTAGGTTTTGTCGGCGGCTATATATTCACCGTTTACCTTTTTCTTTGTTTGAAGGCTTGCATCTGACATGACCTTCCATATGCGTCCACTTTCCGGTTCTGTGATCTCGTAGGTGTCGTAATAATCGTGAGTTCTGTGAACCGTGCCGCCGAAGTACGCTGCGATGGTCTGCGCCGCTATTTCTCTTGTTATGCCGGTTCCTTCAAGCTCTAAGCCTATGCTTTGGTTCGTGAAATCAATGCGTTTCATAATCGTATCCTGCTTTCGTGTGTTTTTTTGTTATACTCATATTGCCATAGAAGCACACATAAAGCAAGTACATAATGAACTATATATTGCACAAACTTTATAAGCCAAAGCTTGTGTACTGTACACACAGAAGCGGTGAACTGATTATTCATCCACCGCTTCCGTATTCGCCGACTCTAGCTTCGCATAAGTACCGTTACCTTCAAGGTTTTTAAGAAGAATGTGCCTGCAAGCCTTGTACTCAGCTCCTATCATGCCTAATCTAAGTAAGAAACAGCGGAACGCATACTTTTTATTATCAACAACCCTTTCAGTTGAGGTAATGCGCTGCTTTTCCTTTGCCGTTTTACAAAGCAGGTTGATGAAGGTTGTGTAAGCGTAAACATGATCTCTGTCAAGTGCACCGGTAAACCAAGGGAAGGAAATCCTGTCCTCATTTATTTTTATCGGCAAATCGTCCGTACCGAGTGCCGCTTTAATGAGTGCTTCCTTTGCTTTAACCAGTTTGGTGAGGTTTTCGAACTTGTCTGGGGTAAAGCCCTCAATGGGCATTTCAATCACGAAGCTGTCGGGTTCAGTCGTTTCTGCTTGGGGCTCTGCGTCTGGTGTATCATATTCCTCGCTAACCGGAACAAAACCGTGTGTGCCCAGTAAGATGTTAATCAACTCTCGGTTATCCTCGCCTGTTACTGTACCGTTCTTGTCGATGTTGTAACAGCCTATCTCATAAGCAGCAGACGGCATTCCTAGGTATTTATTAGGGGTGTTTAGCTCCTGGCTGATCGCCGCTACCAGTGACTTGCGTGCCATTCCTGTTACGTTATAACTGATCTTCATAGTGCTTATCTCCTCGTATTTTTGTAATGTGTAATTCGGTAAGCACATATTACCTCTTTTACAAAGATATATCAAGTCTATATTGTACTAATCTTTGCGTTCATTATATAATCTACATATTGCTTGACATAAACAAGGTAAAGCTCTATAATATTGTGTAGTAAGTACATTATAAACCTGATTGGAGATACGAGTATGCC
>CAYSTR010000627.1:0-1964 GCA_964433745.1 uncultured Oscillospiraceae bacterium
CTTATCTCCCGCCTGTACGAGCGCATAAAACGCTATCAATGGCTGGAGGTGCTGACTGTCGTATTTCTTCTCATTATATCTGTCGCCTATCTGGTTGACAGTACCTATAATCCGTTTCTATACTTTAACTTCTAGTAAAGGAAAACCATGAAACTAAAAGAAATACTAAAGTACCCGCTGGTCTATGTCTTTTTCATAATAATCCTTACGCTGACGGTTCTTGACTTAACTGCACCATTTCGGGAGTATTCGGAGCTTGAGAACATGAAGCTTGCATCCAAACCGAAATTTACGGTTTGGAGCTATCTGTCGTCCGAGTTTTCGCGAAGCTATGAAAAGTACGTAAACGAGCAGTTCGTCTGGCGCGACACCTGGATAGACATTAAGTCGTTGTCTGAGCTATCACTTTTTAAGCTGGAAAATAATAACATCATATACGGAAAAGATGGGTTTCTACTCGATAAGGAGATAACCCTAGACAGTGAGCGTATTGACAAAAACATATTAGTAATATCGGACTTTTTATCCTCTCTCCCAGACGAGCAGTTTAGCAAGCTCTTAGTACTAGTTCCCAATTCATACGAGCTTCTTAGTGACAAGCTGCCTGCACCTGTCGCACTTGCTGACCAAAGGGCGGTTATCGACTATATCTACTCACGTATGAATGGTGTATGCGATACACTCGATGTCTACACCCCTCTGTCCGGGATGAAAGACGAATACATCTACTACCGAACAGACCATCACTGGACGACACTGGGGGCATATACAGCCTACGAGGCGATAACCGGACATTTTGGTACAGCGCTTATAGGGAAAGAGAGCTTTACTAAGCATGAAACCCCCGATTTTCTGGGGACATACTTCTCGAAAGCAAAGAACGTAAATGTAAAGTCCGATACCATTACATGGTACGATATTCCCGGATCTTCAATGTCGGTAGATGGTAACATCCTCCCCATCATGAACGAGCAAAAGCTGGGAGAGCGGGACAAGTACGCCGCCTTTATCTACGGAAACAATGGTCATAGTGTTGTGACAAACGAGAATGCGCCGGAAGAAGGCCTTCTGGTGGTCATCAAGGACTCATATGCCAATTCGCTTATCCCATTCCTGTCTGCCACATATAAGACCATCCATGTGATTGATATCCGCTTTTTTAACGACCGCATGTCCGAGTTCATGAAAACCATTGACAGTGCCTCGGTCATGATTTTATATAATCTCTCTACCTTTTCCAAGGAAAATATCTCAATGCTAAGGAGTTAACTATGCTCACTAAAAAATCAACCGCTATCCTTGTATTTATTGTTCTTCCGGTATTGGGGCTTCTGTCCTACTCCATCCTTTTACCTATCACCGGAAACGCCATTATCTCCGCCGCTTTCTTCTTCACAGAGGTGCTAGCCGTACTGTACTACTGGAATACCGCCGGTACAGCCCATAAAGCGCTCTACTTTGCCACCGCTTTCTTAATTATTATCACAGGCTTTATCGGTCTTGGAAGCGGATATATTGCTGACACCATATCCGCAAACCCCAACGCCGCAATAACAGTAAGCAGTGCTTTAAGTTTTATCTCTTATACAACCATGACAATCGGTGCAATAATTACAATTTTATGCATTATTATTACGACAAAGGAAAAGTCTCCCCTAAACCTTTTAATGATAGGTGTTGCTGTCAGTGAGGTTATTAGTATAGTCTTTAATTTAGCTACCGGTTTAGTCTTTAGTTTTATACATATGGATGTAGACGCTCTTCATGATCTGCTACCCGTCATTTATGCCATAGAGAATGCGATTATTTCTGCTATATGGGTTTCAGGAAGCGTAATTTCCGCTCTGCGTCTAATAAAACAGTATGATGCCGAGATTAAGGAAACCGTCACAGAAGAGCAGATACAAGCCTAGAATAAACACAATAACCGCCCGGCTGACAGTATAAATCAGCCGGGCGGTTTT